>CAYPXV010000001.1:0-28915 GCA_964414925.1 uncultured Clostridium sp.
TTGCTGAGGAAATTGCTCGAAAAAATAAAGATTTCCTGAAAATCGGTAATAAAATAAAAAAAGAAAGAACACAAAGTGCATATTTTTCAAGCGGAAGAGAAGATACAAGATTGAAATTACAAACGAGGTTGCTACGAAAATTTGATGAAGATATTTATACTAAAATATTTGAGAAATACGATTCGCCGGAAATATTAGATGTAGGTTGTGGAAACGGTGATATGATTTTTGACAGATTAAGAAATTATACGCACAGCTATCGCTTAATCGGAATTGAAAGAGATCATGTCAAACTAAGTGAAGCTAAAGAAAAATACGATAGTGACACTAATTATTTCTTTTCCGGAGATGTAGAGAGCCCTGATTTCTCAGAAGAATTAAATAGCATAATGACTTCTTTACAGATTGAACAATTCGACATTATTAATGTTTCAATGCTTTTATTACATCTGAAGTCTGAATGCTCTTTGTTGAGAAAACTGAGAAGAGTCCTTAAACCAGACGGAGTCATAATAGTAAAGGACATCGACGATGGCATTAATTTTGCGTACCCTGATGATGAACAAGTATTTGACAGGATATATGCAATCTGTGATAGTAACGAAACATCGGGGGAACGAAAAAATGGTCGTCAGGTTTATACAAATCTTTACAGGGCTGGATTTAGAAAAATAGAACTGTTGAAATCAGGTTTTTCTACAATTGGCTTGAATTATGAAGAAAAAGAAGAATTTTGGTCTATGTATTTTAAATTCATCCTTGGCGATATACAGTGGATGAGTAATAGATACCCCGAAAACACAAACATCGCCGACGACTGCGAGTGGTATACGAATAACTATGATGATATTTTTGAGTTGTTCATGAGGGATGATTTTGTTTTTTCATTAGGGTTTCAAATATATACCGCACAAAAATAAACTATCAAACAGGAGAAAATGACAATTTTTTCATAAACCATTTGAACCTACTTCCGGGATTATATGTATCCGGAAGAGACAGTAAAGATCGGTGCGATATTACAACTTTTGATGTGCGTATTACTGCACCTAGCTGTGAAACTGTTTTTGGCATGCCGCTCATGCATACAATTGAACATATGTCTGCTACTTTTTAAGGAATTCAAAGTATAGGAATGAAATCATTTATTTTGGTCCGATGGGTTGCCTGACAGGGTTTTGTTTGGTGATGCTTGGTGATTTAGTTCCGGAAGATATCTATAATTTAGCAGTTGAAATGTGTGGTTTTATTATTGAATATCATGGTAATATTCCCGGTGCTAATCCTGAATGGCGTGGCAATTATTCAGAGCATAATTAAAACACGGCAAAGTACAATATTCGAAAATGGATAAAATCATTGATGTCTGAAAAAGATTTGTTTATCCTAAGTAAGGAGCTTAATTATGGATTTTATTAAGGCTAATGAAAAAGATTTTCATTTTATATACGAGATGATGCTTCGAGCAAGAGAAAAGCTTTTCTCTGAGCAAATATTTCAATGGGATGAGCGATATCCCAAACCGGAAATGATTAAAAGTGATTTAAAAAATGGTTATACATATTTAGTAAAATTGGAAGGAAGAAATGTTGGCTTTTTCACTTCCAATTCAATTTGTGAAGATGATGTTCATAAGGATGTTAACTGGATTTACGATGGAAACAACTGGGTAATATTACATAGGTTATGCATTGAGCCGGAATGTCAAAATGGAGGTTTAGGACAGAGGATACTTGCAAAATTCGAGGAAAAATCAGTTGACAACGGTTTTGAAAGTATTAGAATCGATGTGTTTTCAACAAATAAAAAAGCTATTTACATTTATGAAAAGTTTAAGTATATAAGGGTTGGAGAAGCTGTTTGCGAAAGGGGACCTTTTTATATTTATGAAAAGAAACTGTAAGTTTTTTTGCTATAACGATAATTAATAATGCTTAAAAGTGATGAAAATTAACCGTGCAAGATTAACAAATGGTTATTATTAAGTTATGGGTTAGATATAGCTACTCTTCGGGATTCTGAGCGAAAAGATGAAGTATTGAAGAATTATTTTATAAAAACGGCACTCGAGGCTTTATGAAAAAATATGATCAAACGTTAACAAATTAGGTTGTAAATACCATAAAATGAAGGTATTTTAACATTAAATGCATCTGGAATGAGTTTAAACCTTGATCATCCATATCCATAATCAGTACAGTTGTCTATTCACTTTACATCAAGTTTTAGACAACTTTTATTTTTGATAGCTTTATTTTTTTGTTCAAATTCTCAGCTTATTTCTGCATGAGCATAGAACGATTACCGACGAGGATATTCAATTTGCTGAAGCCCCGATCAACAACCATCCCGGGAAGTGACCTGGGCGGAAAACTCTGCGGCATTTTTGGTGAAAGCGCTATATCTAGTCGATTTATGACATTCTTGATTTATTTAGCTTTATCACATTTGCTTTCGATAATCAGCATTATTTTTAAATATACATTTGTATTTTTCAATGTAGCCCACATTCCAATTATCCGTTTGTATACTCATTTCTATAACTTCTGAAGGTGCACAAAATGAGGTCAGAGAAGCCATACGGCTGATCTGCGTGCCGGTTGATTAATCATAGAACTTTTCATAAGAATCTTCCCATGTCATAAACGTCACCGATTATTTTATTACTCTAGCAAAAAGCTCAATGGCTATCCACTATATCGTGGATGACATCTCAGGCACAAACCTCGCACAAAATTTTAATCCAGGAATTTATTTTAAAATTTTGTAATATCATTTAATCCTTCTTTACAGTGTTTTTATCTACATGACAATAAAATGACGAAAGTTTTACGTCAGAACGCCATCGTTTTTTAACGCTAAGTTCATTTGACTTTTGGGATGTTATGGGTAAAATAAAATCATAGCATTGATAAATGAGATGCAAAAGGGTAACAAGGAGGAATGAAAGCAAAAGCGGTGAAATAAAAAATGATCTCTCTGGAAATATTATTTACTTGATTCCGAGCCTAAGGGTTTGGAATCAAGGCGATCTAAATGTAAGTGTATGAGGAATGTTGATGGGGGGCAAAGGATGAAACAATTATTTCTTGTATTATTGATTATAATGACGCTGCTTCTAACAAGCGTAGGATGCAGCCATATGGGTGAGGAAATCACGAACCCGCCCAGAGTGAATATAGTAGGTTAGCTCGATTCAGGGCAAATATGACGCACATAAAATAAAAACACCGAAATCCATCTCTTATTGGGGTGGATTTTTTTGCAATGAGCGTTAATATGTACACCCTTTTTATCCGAATTGAATACGGTAAAAGTAAAGTTTGCTTTTGGAGGGAGTATGGACAAAGTTATTGCACGCCTGAAAGATGTAACGCTAAAATACCATGAACCGCAGGCGGAAACGGAAGCGGTGAAACAAATTAACATAGAATTTGCCAAGGGCAGCTTTACTGCGCTTGTCGGGCCGTCGGGATGCGGCAAAACAACCATTTTATCAATGCTGGCAGGAATAATAAGACCTTCAAGCGGAGAGGTTGAAGTATTTACGGACACGGGGTACATGCTTCAAAGGGATAACCTGTTAAGCTGGAGAAACATCGAATCGAACGTTCTGTTGGGACTTGAAATAAAACATATTTTAACTAATAAGACAAAGGAATATGCAAATGAACTGCTCAAAAGATATGGACTTGAGGATTTCAAAAGGCTTTATCCGCATCAGCTTTCCGGAGGAATGCGGCAGAAGGCAGCATTAATCAGAACATTGGTGTTAAAACCCGGTCTGTTGCTGCTCGATGAACCGTTTTCGGCATTGGACTATCAAACCAGATTGCTGCTTGCGGATGAAGTGCATGAGATTATACGCAATGAGGGCTGTTCTGCCGTTTTGGTGACTCATGATATCTCTGAGGCAATAAGTATGTGCGATAGGGTAATAGTTCTATCATCACGCCCTGCACATATCATGAACGACGTTGTAATTGAATTGACGGAGAAAACACCGCTAAAACGGAGAAATGAAATCGGTTTCAAAGATTATTTCAATATCATATGGAAGGAGATGATAAAAAATGAGCAATTTATCTGAAAAAGCCTTTTCACCGGAGCATTTGATGTATCTCGGAAAATTAAAACGACACAAGCATTTTGTTACATTCATGCAAATATTGCTGTTAATTTTGTTTCTGGGACTATGGGAACTGCTTGGAAGACTTGACATAATCAATACCTTTATTTTTTCAAGTCCGAGTAGAATCATTTCAACGATTGTAAGACTATATAAGGACGGAGAGCTGTTTGTTCACATCGGTGTTACGCTTTATGAAACGGTTGTCGGCTTTATAATAGGCACAATAGGAGGAACATTGATTGCGGTAGTCCTGTGGTGGAGTAAGACGCTTGCTCAAATACTTGACCCGTATATGGTGGTGTTGAATGCTTTGCCCAAAATAGCATTGGGCCCGATATTGATAGTGTGGGTCGGTGCGGGGGTAACGTCTATAATAGTTATGGCATTTCTTGTATCGATAATCGTAACGGTGGTAACTGTATTGACGGGATTTACCGAAATATCGGGGGACAATGAACTTTTGATGAAAACCTTGGGCGCAAACCGATTGCAGGTCTTTATAAAGGTAGTTTTGCCTGCTTCCGCACCGACGATAATGAGTGCATTAAAGTTAAGCGTGGGAATGAGCTGGGTCGGAGTCATAGTCGGAGAGTACCTGGTTTCAAAATCAGGGCTGGGGTATTTGATTGTGTACGGAGGACAGGTCTTTAAACTCGATTTGGTAATGGCATCGATAGCCATATTGTGTGTATTGGCTGCGCTTATGTATAAATCGGTTGCTAAATTCGAAAAAATAATTTCAAAAAAGATAGGTAGGGAATAATAAAAATTCAGTCGCCAAAACCAGACCTAAACAGTTCTTTTTCGTCAGCATAAAATATGGCGTTTTGAGCCATAACAAAAGCATACGACGAAAGGAAAACGGAAGCTATGGCATTGAATAAGGTAGAAATATGCGGAATCGATACGAACACCCTCCCGAAACTTAATTATAAGGAAAGTCTCGATCTGCTTATACAGGCGAAAACGGGGGATGCCGAGGCAAGGGAAACGTTTCTGATGGGAAATTTAAGGCTCGTTCTCAGTGTCATACAACGCTTTACAAATAGGGGAGAACAGCTTGATGACCTGTTTCAAGTGGGATGTATAGGCTTGATAAAGGCATATGAAAACTTTGATATGAGTCATAATGTTCGTTTCTCTACATATGCCGTTCCCATGATTATAGGTGAAATAAGACGCTACCTCAGAGACAACAGTCCCATAAGAGTTACAAGGTCAATGCGTGATACGGCATACCATGCCATGCAGATACGCAACCGCCTGATGGACGAAAAAGGGGATGAGCCGAAACTTGATGAGGTTGCAAAGGAAATGGGGATACCCGTTTGCGATGTGGTATTCGCACTTGATGCAATAAGCGATCCGATATCGCTTCAAGAACCCGTATTCCGAGATGACGGCGATGCGGTGTATGTCGAAGACCAGTTGAAGGACGAAAGTGTGGACTGTGATAAATGGCTTGATGATATTGCGATAAATTCGGGACTTATGCGCCTGAATGAACGTGAAAGAAGGATTTTGTCGTTGAGATTTTTTGCGGGGAAAACGCAAACCGAGGTTGCAAACGAAATCGGGATAAGTCAGGCTCAAGTTTCGAGATTGGAGAAATCGGCACTCATTCATATGCGAAAATTTCTATAATTAAATAGATTTAAGAATGTAAACCTTGTTTGATAAAGAAAAAAACAGGCGGTATTAATCTGTATTTGGCACTGATAATCAAAAACGGGAAATACATTTTAGAAAATTTTTAAAAAAATTTAGAAATACCTATTGCAAAATTTTTAAAAATAGTGTAGAATATTATAAAATAATTCCGGAGAGGTATTAATATGATTACTAAAGATGTTTCCCCCGCTGAGCTTGAAATCATGCAGATTGTTTGGAAAGCCGGCAAACCCGTCACTGTTACCGAGATATGGCAGTCGATAAAGGGTCATGATTGGACCTATCAGACGGTTCAGACCTTCGTAAACCGTCTGCGCATGAAGGGCTATATCGACGTAATAAGCAAGCGTGTCCGTTCATTCGAATACGTTCCCTGCCTTACCCGTGCCGAGTACATCGCCGAAAGTCGCGGTATGCTTCTTGATGGCGGCAAGGGCGCAACCGTTGCCGATTTGATCAAGGCACTCAAAAACGCAGGTCGCTTGAATCGTCAGGATATGATCCAGATCGGCGAACTCGTTTCAAAGTTCCGTTAATCGAGGAAATTAAGCCGACGAATGGTTTGTACATTGTCGGTCAGGGTGTGTGATTATCAATATCGGAAACAGGTTTCATAATTGAAAATCAAAACCGACTTAGGTAATTGCGAAAAAATATCAGACTGAATTGAGTAAATGCTCATTCAGTCTTTTCTTATTCAATAAAAGCTGCGGCATAATAGATAAAATTCGCTCTTGATAGAGCGACGGTTGTTTGATATAATGTTAGCAGAAAAACATCATGAGGAGATTAATAATGCATTATACATATAAAACCAACGGAACATGTTCTTCCGTAATAGACTTTGATATCGTAGACGGTAAGCTGCACAACATAGTTTATACCGGCGGTTGCAACGGAAATTTGAAGGCAATCGGTTCTATACTGGAAGGCGCAGATGCTGATTTTGCAGTTGAAAGACTTAGCGGTATACGTTGCGGATTCAAAGATACATCTTGCGGCGATCAGCTTGCAAGAGCGATAAAGCAAGCCATTAACAAATAAAATGACTATAACGAGTACCAAAAACGAACTCGTAAAATTCATGCGTTCGCTGAAACAGCGAAGCGTTAGGCGTGAGTCGGGACTTCATCTTATCGAAGGTGAACGTCTCGTGTTTGATGTACTCGAAAACGGCATAGTGCCCGAGGTTATTGTTGTCGATGAAAAAAAGACCGAATTTATAAACAGGCTTGACGGCTTAGGATGTAAATATTTAACGGCAACTTCCAATGTAATCGATGCAATTTCGGATACGACAACGCCCCAGGGCATTGTTGCCGAAATTAAAACTCCGATGAGGGATATGCCGACAAATTGGGATGACGGAATGTACATCGCCCTGGATGCACTGCAAGAACCGGGCAATCTGGGCACTGTAATACGAACAGCCGATGCAATGGGTGCAATGGGAATTATTCTCGGAAAGGGATGTACCGATCCGTTTTCACCCAAAACATTGCGCAGCGCAATGGGTAGCAGCTACCGTGTTCCCATTTACGAGGCGGAATTGGAAACGCTTATTCCTTCCCTCAAGCAGCAGGGATTTTTGGCGATATGCGGTCATTTAAAAGGTGAGGTTTGTGTTCCGCAGATAAATGATAAAAAACGAGTGATGATTGTTATCGGTAACGAGGCAAACGGCGTAAGCGATGCCGTTGCGAACTGCTGCGATAAAATCTGCTTGCCAATGTTCGGTAACGCCGAAAGCCTCAATGCTGCGGTTGCTGCGTCGATAATGATGTTTACTGTCGCCATGCAGCTTCATAATCGATAACAGAGGAGAAAAGTATGGGTGCTAAAAAGAACTGTATGCTCTCCGAAGCAATCGTCAAAACCGCATACGCTCTGTTTGCGGAAAAAGGTGTGTATTCAATAAGCCTTGCGGATATAGCTTCTTCATGCCAAATATCAAAGGGTACGCTTTATTATTATTACCCCGACAGGGAATTGTTGGTGCTGGAATGTGCCCAAAGATGCGTTAAGAGCCTGAACGATAACGTTATTTTATGGCTTGAGGATATGTCCTCCGATATGACGCTGAAAGATGTCTACATTGCGCTGTCGGAAGTGTTTGCGTGTGAAAGTGAGGACGTTAAACTCTTAATGAACTTATTTAATTATAAAGGAGAACAAGTCAGTAAGCTTATAAATCAGACCCTGTCCCAGTGGAATATCATGCTTGAAGTTGCAGCACTGCGGCTGCACGGTGGGGATTCCGAAAAATTTACCGTGCAAGCCCCGATTTTAATCTATACATTAATAGGTGCTGCAAGTCTTGGTGCAGATGCCAAGGTGCGAAAAGATATGGTTGACAGACTGTTATCACAATGAGAGGAACGGATATGAATACGAGAATTTCAAAAGATGAGTATTATTTATCTATAGCGGCTGCCGTTGCAAGGCGTTCAACCTGTTTGCGCCGACAGTACGGTGCTGTCATCATAAAAAACGATGAAATAATTTCAACAGGATATAACGGTGCGGCAAGGGGAGAGCCCAATTGCTGCGACACGGGTGAATGTTGGAGAGAAGCTAACAATATTCCGCACGGAGAACAATACGAAAAATGCGTTGCTGTTCATGCGGAACAAAACGCTATTATTTCGGCAGCAAGGCATGAAATGCTCGGAAGTGTTTTATACCTTGCGGGTTTTGATGCGAACGGCGAGCTTGCCGCTCCGACGCCGTGCGCCATCTGTTCCCGTTTTATTAAAAACGCAGGCATTATCGAAGTCGTTACCAAGGGCGCAGACGGCACTGTCGAACGACATAAAGTTTGAAATTTCGTGAACTTTCTCGTGCAGGGACAGTTCACTTTTTGCATAAACGGAGGATGAATGAGATTAGTTAAACCAAGTTATGAGATATTGAACAGACCCGACGGAAACAAGGTACTTGAACATATAGAGCTGTGTGGCAGGGTTTGTTATAAATCCGAAGGAGGCATAGGCGACGGAAGTGCAGAACGCCTTATAAGACATATGCTGTCAAGGGGACACGAAAGTCCGATTGAACATTTCAGTGTGAGCGTTCGTATAATTTGCGATAGGGGTGTATCCCATGAATGGGTTCGCCACAGAATTGCAAGCTACAGTCAGGAAAGCACACGCTATTGCAACTATTTTTCGGACAGATTCGGAAACGAACTTACATTTATAGAACCGTATTTCGCCTCACCGGGAACGCAAATGTTCAAAATCTGGGAACAGACAATGGCGGATGCGGAGAAGAACTATTTTGAAATGCTGAAATGCGGAGCAAAACCCGAGGATGCACGAAGTGTTCTTCCAAACAGCCTGAAAACGGAATTGATTTGTACGATGAATTTAAGGGAATGGAGACATTTTTTCCGTCTGCGTTGCGCATCAAGCGCACACCCCGCAATGAGAGAAATTTCAATTCCGCTTCTTGAAGAATTTAAAAAAATGATACCCGTTATTTTTGACGATATTGATTTCTGACCTTCCGAGGTCGGAGAAAGGAGCAAATGATGAAGCATAAAAAAGTGGTTGCAATGCTTCTTGCCGGAGGACAGGGTAGCCGACTGGGCGAACTTACCAAGACAATGGCTAAGCCTGCCGTTCCGTTCGGAGGAAAATACAGAATAATCGATTTTCCGCTTTCAAATTGCACAAATTCCGCTATCGATACGGTGGGTGTTCTTACGCAGTATGAACCTATGGAATTGAATGCCTATATCGGAACGGGACAGCCGTGGGATCTTGACAGAAATGACGGCGGTGTTTTCGTTTTGCCGCCGTATGTCAGCAGTTCAAGCGAACGTTGGTATTCGGGTACGGCTGATGCAATTTTCCAAAATATGGCTTTTATAGAAAGGTACGAGCCGAATTATGTTCTGATTCTTTCAGGCGACCATATCTATAAAATGGATTATTCGAAAATGCTTGCGTTCCATGAACAAAAAAATGCCGATGCCACAATCGCCGTGCTAACCGTGCCGATGGAGGAAGCGTCTAGGTTCGGCATAATGAATATCGATGAGGACAGGTTCATAACAGGATTCGAGGAAAAACCCGCACACCCAAAGAGCGATCAGGCGTCAATGGGCATTTACATCTTCAATTGGCAGGTACTGCGAGATTACCTTATTCTCGATTCCAAGCTTTCATCATCTGCGCATGACTTCGGTAAAAACGTTATCCCCGCAATGCTGAACGACGGAAAGAAAATGACTGCATGGGGCTTTGACGGATACTGGAAGGATGTTGGTACGATTCAAAGCCTATATGAGGCGAATATGGATTTGTTAGGTTCATCCCCACGCTTTAATCTTTACGACAAGGAATGGAGAATTTATTCTAAAAGTACCGTCATGCCCCCGCACTTTATCGGAAGTGACGCACAGGTGCTTAACAGCATAGTAAACGAGGGTTGCGCCGTGGACGGTAACGTCAATCATAGCTTGCTCTATTCGGGTGTCACTGTTAAGGAGGGAGCTGTCATCGAAGATTCCATAATCATGCCCAATGCCGTGATTGAAAGCGGAGCTACGGTTAAACATTCCATCGTCGGTGAAGGTGCTATTGTTATGAAAAATGCTGTAATCGGCTGTGAACCCGAGGACGGTGAGGTCTATGATACCAAGCTTACCGGTGATATTGCCTTGATTGCAAGCTCGATTGTTATCCCCGAAGGAACTCATGTTCCGAAAGGTAAGGTCATTGAAGGGAGAAGAACCTATGTCAAATGATATGTTCGGTCTGATTTATACAGGCGAAGCATCGCCGAGAATGAGGGAACTTACAACTTCACGCTCCATCGCCGCAGTTCCTTTCGGCGGCAGATACAGAGTTATCGATTTCCTGTTGTCAAATATGGTAAATTCGGGTATTACCAATGTCGGCATAATTACCCAGAGAAACTACCATTCGCTCATGGATCACCTCGGCAGCGGCAAGGAATGGGATCTTCACAGAAAGCGTGACGGATTGTTCATTCTTCCCCCGTTTTTGACCAAGGACAATTCAGGTGTCTACAGAGGTACGGTCGATGCGATTCGTTCCGTTTTGGGTTATATCCGCCGTTCATCTCAGAAATATGTACTCTTGACAGGAAGTCATACTCTTTATAATACCTGCTACGAGGAAATGCTTAAACAGCATATTCGTACTAATGCCGATATAACCATTATGTGCAACCGTGAACCGATTAACAATGATGCAGAACCGTTTGACGAGTTGAGACTTTCAATCGATGAATCCGACTGTTCCGTTCAGGATATGTATCTGAACTACAGGCACTGTTCGCAGCAGTATCGAGGCTGTGATGCATACCTTATGGAAAAGACTTTGCTTGAGTCCCTTGTGGAACAGGCAGCGTCCCACGGTGAGTATGATTTTATGCGTGATATACTTATCAAAAATGCTGATTCGCTGAAAATGTTTGCATGGAAATATAAAGGTTATGTGGCAAGACTCGATTCCATAGAGGACTTTTTCGCTCACAACCTGGCAATACTGGACGATAATGTAAGGGCTGACCTGTTTAACGGCGAAACTCCCATTTATACCAAAGTTAAAGACGAAGTTCCCGCTAAGTACATAGGATCCGGTCGTGCAAAACATTCCGTCGTTGCAGACGGATGTATAATCGAAGGCAAAGTCGAAAATTCAGTCCTGTTCAGAGGTGTACATGTGGCTGAAAATGCCGTGGTTAAAAATTCCGTGGTCATGCAGGGCTGTTATATAGGTAACGGAAGCAATGTTTCATGCGTGATTATGGATAAGGGCTGCCGTATAAACGACTGTCGCAATATCTCCGGTTTTTCAACCTATCCTCTGGTAGTAAGAAAAGGAACAACAATGTAAAAGTTTATTTATAAATTCCCTCTGCCTTTTCGGGCAAAGGGAATTTTTCTATGCACTGTGAAAATAATTCAAAATTGTAATTTATCGTCGATTAAGAAATTGCACATCAAATCTATTTTCGCTTCAATTTTAAGACTACATCTCCGTTTTCCGCTATGGTCATTTGCATGGTCTTTAGATACTTGTCCATAAACTGATTTCTCTCGGCAGGACTCATCTTAATTCTGGTAGTCCTTAAAGCTTCATCAAACATATCGTTTATGTTAAGTTTGACGGTTTGATCGATGTAACGGTGTATTTCCTTAAACAATGCACCGACTTTAATATCCTCCGAATTTCCTGAATAGAAATCATCGATGTAGCAACAGAAAATGCCGGCGTTTATAATTGCGTTTTTCAAATCGGGTCCGCATTTCTCACGTTCTATCATGACAAGAAAACGAGCATCGGGCAGCGATGAAATCAGTCCCCAATAATCGGAGTCGCTGGATACCAAAATGAAAGAGTCCACATTGTTTCTGTAGTGTTCGCGGCAAGCACGGGCAATCAACATGACATCAACAAGGGATTTATCCTGCTTTACCCTCTCCGTCATTAAATGCTCTACAGGGATATTTGTGAAATTGTCCAGAATACGCCAGGCGGAGGCACTGTGTACATCGTCGAAAAGAAGAATGGATGAAATTTTCTGGGTGTATTGATAGTCAAGATTCTTGAGCGTTGAACAGAGCTTGTACGGGTCTGAGTTTTCACAGTCCACCGCAACAACAACCTTATCACTGTTCTCAATAAATTCATAAATATTGCCTTTGATATAGCTGCCCGCATCGGAAACCTTGCTGTGTTCGGTGAAGGATTCTCCGTTCATTTCATATAGCAATGTTACAAACTTTTTATCGTTATACAAGAGGTTACCGACATCACCGGGTTTCCAATTTATGTACATCTTGTAAGGATAAAATGACTTGTGCGAATAATAAATATCTGCGGCAATTTTAGTTCCTTCCTCTTTAATTCCGTTCGGCATGATGAAAAGATCCTTCACATACTGCCAATTCAGCCAGAGAGGGAAAAACTTTTTGCAATTATTGATTCTATCCGAAATCAGTTTGTTGATTTCGATAATATGGTGACTTAACTTTGTGCTGGATTTTTTGATGAAGTTGATTCCGTCCGCATTGAGTTGGTCAAGGCTTTCCTGCGGTACGTATTCGGCAAAACTGCTGATAATAAGGTAACTGGACCTTATTGCGTCATTTATGTTTTTGAAGTTACGCTCTATCGACGTTCGCACTATACAAAGATTACGAATTATTCGTGCATTCTTATCTTGATCAAGCTCGTTATAAATCTCTATCTTAGGTGATTCATGCTCATTTTCGAAAACATGCTTCGAAACACCGATTAAATATGCAACCTTCGAGACTATCTCGTAGGTGCTGTCCTTGTACGCTATACGATCTTTAATAGATTCGACTGTTTCGCCGTCTGCCGTTTCATCGTCGGATTCACTCATTTCATCGAACGTGTCGTTGGCATCATCACTGTCATCGATAATTATTCCTTCGACCGTGATTTCAATGGGCGATTCGGTCGTTTCATCGGTTATTTCTTTTTCAATTGTTACAGAATCTTCAAGAATGTTCATATATACTCCTTCCTGCGCAGATGGGTGGCGTCTTTGCACGCCAAGATTGGTTCATCAAGTTGATTTTCCTTAGCTTGTCTTGTAATTTTTTTATCATGCTTGCTCCTTTCAAAATATTTCTTCGGAAAACCGAATAATTTTTCACGGTTTATTCCCATAAAAAACACTTGTTTTATTCGCTTATAGCGTTTATTGACTTATTATACGCCTAAAACTCTCTTTTTTCAATATGAATACATGAAATTTGTTAAAATTCCTAATTTAAACATAAAGATTACGACTGTTCGTCTATTACCATTGCGGAATATTGCCGCAGCAATTAAAGAAGGAAATGGTTTTATTCCGAAACTCGTTGACAAATTTCCGAAAGAAGCTGATAAACTTCCGAAATTCATCGGTAAAATTCCAAAAACACGAGGCATTTGATTTGCCTCTTTCTCTTTTTTTAATCAATAAAAATCAAGACTTCGGCATGTAATTTCATACCGAAGTCTTTACATTTAAGCTGATTATTTGGTTGCGAGGAAATTGTTTATTTCGGCAACGAGAGCATCGCAGTCGATTCCGTGAACGCTGCAAGCCTGCTCAAGGTTTTCGCCGCTTGCCATAACGCAGCCGAGGCAGTGCATACCGCTTGCCATAAGGATAGCGGCAATTTCGTTATCGGTGTTAAGGATTTCATCGATAGTCATTTTTTTGTTGATTTCCATAATAAATACTCCTTGGTAATTTTATTTTAAAGGGAAAGAACCCTCAAATAGCATTTGTAATCAGTTTGCTTTGTATTCCAAAGCAGCCTTAATGAATCCCTTGAAAATGGGATGAGCATGGTCGGGACGGGATTTAAGCTCGGGATGGAACTGGACACCCATGAAGAAGGGATGTGAAGGCAGTTCGACTATCTCGGCTAAACCGCGGCGGGGATTCCAACCGGTGAACGCCATGCCTGCGGATTCGAAGTCTTTAACGAAGTCATTGTTAAATTCGTAACGATGACGGTGACGCTCGTGAACCTCCTGCTGTTCATAAAGCTTTTCGGCAAGACTGCCGGGTGTAAGACGACAGGTGTAGCTTCCAAGACGCAGTGTTCCGCCTATGCGGTCAAGGTTGTTGACTTGATCTTCCATCAAATTGATAACGGGGTGTTTCGTATTGAAATTAACCTCCGTGGAGTGAGCGTCATCCCAGCCGAGCATATGGCGGGCAAATTCGATAACCGCAATTTGCATACCGAGACAGATGCCGAAGTAGGGGATATTATGCTCTCTTGCATAGCGAGAGGCGATCATCATACCTTCAAGACCACGTTCACCGAAACCGCCGGGAACAAGAATACCGTCAATGTTGGCAAAGATTTCGTTGGGGTTGCCCTTTTCCACATCTTCTGCGGCAATCCACTGAATGTGAACTCTTGAATCGTTTGCGATACCGCTGTGTCTCAATGCTTCCGCAATGGATAAATATGCGTCGTGAAGTTCAATATATTTACCGACGAGCGCAATGGTACATTCACGGGAAGGTTCGATATCGCTTTCAACCATGGCACGCCATGCAGCCAAATCGGGCTGACGCTGTTCAAGACCGAGTACATTCAAAACGACTCTGCAAAGTCCGCCTGCTTCGAGCATGAGAGGTACTTCGTATAAAGAACGTGCGTTGAGGTTTTCGATTACATTCTCCTCGGGTACGTTGCAGAAAAGACCTATCTTTGAACGAATGCTTCTGTCAAGCGGATAATCGCTGCGGCAGACTATTACATCGGGCTGAATACCGATGCTTTGAAGTTCTTTGACCGAATGTTGAGTGGGCTTTGTTTTAAGTTCGCCCGAAGCGGTCAGGTAGGGAATAAGAGTAACATGAATAAAACAGCATTGGTGCATGCCAAGCTGCGTTTTAAGCTGGCGGATTGACTCCAAGAAGGGTTGGGACTCGATATCACCGACAGTGCCGCCGATTTCGACTATCATAATATCGGGTGTAAGTTTTTGAATGGCTTTGCGAATGCGCAGCTTGATTTCATCCGTTATATGCGGAATAACCTGAACAGTGCCACCTTGATAGCCACCTTTGCGCTCACGCTCCAATACGGCAGAGTAAATCTGTCCCGTGGTGGTATTGTTGAGTCGGGTCAAGTCTTCATTGATAAAACGCTCGTAATGTCCGATATCAAGGTCTGTTTCGGCACCGTCATCGGTAACGAAAACTTCGCCGTGCTGATAAGGATTCATAGTACCCGGGTCAACGTTAAGGTAGGGATCGAGCTTCATAATCGAAACGCTGTAGCCTCTTGCCTTTAAAAGTCTGCCCAGTGCAGCGGCGGTAATGCCCTTGCCAAGAGAGGAAACAACGCCTCCCGTTACAAAAATGAGTTTTGTATCCATCGAATTATTCCTTTCAAAAGTGTCGATGAGTGCGGATAACCACTATCATTATAAACCATTCCGCCAATCTTTTAAACCCTAAAATCAGAATTATTTCGATATAATTTTTTGTGGGCGCATAAAGTCATTTATTTTTTATGCACGGCATACGCTTTACAAGTAACTGTTATATCGGTAAGTACACAGTTGCCGAAAGGATTGATAATATGGAATTGATATGGAACGAATTTAAGATTAATCGCCTAATAATGCGCCAAACATCTCAGGTGGAGCTTGACAGAGCTTTAACCGTACCCGACGGAAAAACAGTGAGCGAAATAATAGATTATTCGGTAAAACCCCTTGTGACAAGTTGTCGAATCGAAGGAAACAAACTGGACTATTCGGGTGAAGTTACAGTTCAAACGGTCGCTTCATCGGGCGATGCCAAATACTTCTCCTTTGTAACAACTGCGGAATTTTCGGGCAGCATTGAAAATGAAGGATTAAAAAACGGAATGAGTATTGACTTTCTGCCCTCGATTAAATCAGCTTCTCTTTTTACAAGCGACGGTACACGCCTTAACCTGAGCGCAGTAATCGATATCGATTTTACCGTCACTTGCGTTTCACCGATAAAAGCCCTTGAGGCAATAACACCTCTTTCGGATTTACAATTGAAAAGAACTCAATTGCAGACTTCACGACGTGTTATGCTTGCTAACGAAACAATTCATTTGAGTGAGGAACTGTCCGCAACGGATGTGGACAAAATCCTTAAATCGGATCTTCAAATATCACTGCGGGATGTAAGCATGGACACGGTCAGCGGAATGATGCAGCTTAATGCCTTATGTTTAAATTCGGACGGGGAATTGATGCAGCTTATTCGAAGTATTCCATTTAAAGAATCCGTCGCCCTTAACGGAAGCGCGGACGAGATTTACGCTTCCGCCGAAATTATTTCAAGTGATGTTCGCTCCCTCGGTACGGAATTTTCACTGGTAGCTGTTGATGCCGATATAAACATCAGAATATTCGGCATGAGGAAAATCTGCATGGATGTTCCGATTGATGCTTACAGTCCGTCACTTAACTTTGAATGTTTGAGTGAAAACATAAATACCATCAATGCCGAAGGAGGAGCGTGCTGTCAACATTCCCTAAAGGAGAACTTAACGCTGCCTGAAGGCTATCCCGATATCTTTACAACGCTAAATGTTTCGGTTTTACCGGTGATTACGAATATTTCGATTGAAAACGGTCTGATGAATGTACAGGGATTTTTTACAACAAGACTTGTTTACAGAAGCAGCGATAATTCCGTCAACTCCTTCACGGATGATGTTCCGTTTGATATCAATATGACAGCCCCGATAAACGCACACTATGCCAGGCTTGTGTTCAATGCCCAAGCTTGTGTGAACGGCGGCAGCGGACGTACAGCCCAAATCGCATACAATACGGATTCATACATTGAGTTTATGAGTAGATCGAATACGGACGTTGTTACGGGCATAGCCGAAAGCTGTACGCCTGCATTGGATGAAGGGTTTACCGGCGGCATGGTTATTTTGAGTGCCTGCGACGGAGAAACCTTCTTTGATGTGGCAAAACGTTTCCGCGTTCCTTTGAATGTGGTCGAAGAACTCAACCCCGAAACAAAAGAACCGTTTTCAAACGGTGATAAAGTTATAATAATGTTTTAAAAATAACCACCGACATACTGCAAATGTCGGTGGTTAAATATTTTAATTATTATTTTCTCTTTCTGCCGATAACAGCTACTCCGCTTGCGATAAGGGAGATAATGCCAAGTCCGACAAAGGAGACGGTACCCGTTGCGGGAACACCGGGCTCTGTAGGTGCTTGCGTGGGCTCAACGGGAGCTTCGGTAGGTTCAACGGGAGTTTCGGTGGGTTCTACACCTGTTGACTCGAATACGGCATAAAGGTCATAGCCTACGCCCATATCATAATAATAAATGGGGTCAGCGGAGACTTCGTTTCCGTCTGCGTCAATCCAAGCGACAAAGGCTGAGTTTTCTGCGGGGGTTGCTTCGAAATAGTTGATTGCTTCCCATGTTTCTTCATTTAATTGGAAGTCAATGGCAACATAACCGTCACCCTCGGCTTGAAGTGAAACAACATATTCATCCGACCACATATTATTGACATGCCAGTAAATTTCGGAAATCATATTGCCCGAACAGTAAAGCTGGCTGAGCTGCCCTGCTTCGGAAACATCAAGCTCTGTAAGATGATTATTCCTGCATTCCACTACGATAAGTTCGGTGCAGCCTTCAAGATTCAAAGTTTCAAGTTCACAATCGTTTGCGATTATAAACTGAAGCCAGGGAGAGTTGGAAAAGTCAAGCTCTCTGATGGGGTTTCCGCTACAGGAAAGTTCGTACATACCGTAACAGCCTGTAACATCAAGCTCCGTAATTCCGGTGTTGGAACAGTCAACCATCATATTCAGATCGCCTGTGGGAAGATAGATATAATCAAGAGGCATATCCCTACATGTAAGAGAAGTAAGCGAGGTGCAATTTCTTGCATCAACCTTTGTTATGCCGGTGTCACAGATGTTTATCTCCTGTATGGATTCCAAACGTGTGAAATCAACGTCATCGTCATCAAGGGATGTCCCGTTAATGTTGAAGATAGTAAGCTTGCTCTCTATAGCCGAAATATCCAGCTCGTCTATGCCGACGTTATTGGAAATATTGAGAACTTCAAGTGCAAGACAAGTGCCGAGTCCCACAATACCTTCGCTTGTCAATTCGTTGTCGAAAATATCAAGCATGTTGAGTGTGTAACAGTCGGTAAGATTTATGCTTTGAACATGAGAATAAAGTGCCTGAACATAATAAAGGGAAGTACAGAACGATAAATCTATGCTCGGAACATTCGAACTCATGACGGAGAATGAAGTGAGTGCATCAAATCCGCTGCAATCGATGTTTCCTTCAAGGGGAAGATAATTGTTGTAAAATGACGTAATGCGCATTTCATCGCCAACCTGCTCCCAGTATACGCCCCAATCCATGGTGCCCCAATCGTATGTGTCAACGTGAAGCCATGTCTGAGGGTCTTGAGGGTCATAAACGCCGGGGTTCAGTGTTTCACCGTTGGTGATGCCCTGACTCGTCTGCGTTTCGAGAAAAGCAACCATCTTCTGATAGTCGTTGTCATTATAGCCTTCCGGGGTCGCATAATCAACTTCCGCACAGACATAGGCTTTTTGCGACGGAACTGCTTTTGCCATGGGTACAAGCATTGCCGCTACCATGACTGCCATTGTAAATACAGCAATCATTCTTCTTGTGATGAGTTTCATCTTTTTACCTCCTGATTTATTAAGCCTGATATGTTTACACCTGCAAAGCATATCACAACTCGTTGGTATACGTAAATTATATTCCTTTTCGGAGCTATTGTCAATAGCTTTTTTATGAAAACTATGCTATTATTATAGTGTCGAAAATTGAAAGGAGAATCAGTTTTGTTAAGTAACGAACCGCTTCCTCTGTATGAAGCGTATTCATATTTGCTGTCCGTTGCGGATGGATTTTCGGTCAGGGATTTTTTCGATAAAGTATGCCTGCGCCAACCCGAACATCGGGAGCAATACCTGAAGTTTTCATCGAAATTGAGTCAGATCTACAATAAACTCGAAAAGGCAAGGAAACCGAATTCACAAACGGCGATTGAACGTTTGTTTACACCTTTGACCGCAGGTAAGAACAATGCATCGGTACCTCGTTTGTGTACACTTTTTCTTGATAACATGGCGGCTTTCGAGTATAGGGATTATGAAGAATTTAAAAAGAACCTATATGCTTTTTCTGCCGAAGTTCCGCTTACGATAATAGAAAGCGTTACCGGCAGTTCCGTTAAAGGTGAGTATGACCCTGCACAGGTATTTAATGCCGTTACATCTTTGACCTTGCCGCAGAAGAATAAGAATAATATTATCGTTGCCGCTCTTGCCCCGGAAAGGTTTGTCGATGAATTGATTGAACAGCTCTTTCCGATTGCCGAGGCTTTCACCGAATGTAAATCCCTTTGGTCGGAGTTCATTCAAATTTATATGGACGATTATGCCAAATTCAGCTCGGGAATGGACTTGCTGCAAGAAAAGTTCGATCATTGCTGCGATGAAACAAGTTGCTGCGATATCTATCCTTCGGTTGTTTCCTTTTATCGCTGCGAACTGTTTACCTGTACTCCCGATGAAAATGAGGAAAAGCAGACAACAGCTATTATCGGTGCGCTCTACGACACCTTCCAGCGTCAGTCAAAGCACAACGGCGGACGTGAAAACGAGGTGGCAAGGATAATGAGCATATTGGGTGAACCGAGCAGATTCAAAATCATTCTTCGCCTTATGCAGGGACCCGCTTATGTGGGTGAGCTTGCAAAGTGCGTCGAACTTGCTCCGTGTACGGTATCACAGCACCTTAGCGTACTGCTTGGCGCAAAGCTTGTCAATTCCGTGGACAGCGGAAGACGTGTGTACCATTCGATAAATACGGAAAACATGGATGCTTTTGCCGAAGCTGTCTATTCAATGCTAAAATCAAAGTAATAGTGAATTTCGCAGCTCTATTTCCCGGGAAATAACGCCGAACTCAATTAACTCATATTGTCTTGCCTTTTGCCTGAGAAAATGCTATACTGTAAATGCAAACCATGGAAAGGATAACGGTATGAGTAAAAAGGAAAGAAAAAAGAAAGATCAGTTGGCTAAGGCGGATACGCTCGGCAAAACACGACGTTCGATTTGGTTCATATTGCGTTTCGTATTGATAGTAGCGGCGGTTGCTATTCTTTGCTATGCAGCCTTTATGGAGGCTCTGTGCATAAGTAACTGCTATATCATAGTAACGGAAGGTATGGCACTCAGGGCGGATTGCATTTTAAACGACGGAGATGTTTCTTTACTGGATGATTATTTCACGCAGGAAGAACAGCTTGTCGATACGGAATTGCTTGTGGGCAAGTACGATGCATTCCATGTGGAAAGCTATAACTATGATATCGATATAGAGGGCTTTGAAGTTTATCCCTGGTCAACAAGAGTCACGTTTACCGTAATGGAAACGGTAACTCAGATTATTGCTTCACCGTATGATGACAGCGATGAGTCGACAGTGCCCGAGTGGACAAATGCCAGGTATGAACTGGAACTGGAAAAAACGGACGGCAAATGGCTTGTCAGCCGTAAAACCCTTCTGGAGGAAAATCCTCAAGTCGAACCTCCGCATACCCCGGACTATTCCAAACTCGATCAAACTCCATAATGAATTTTAAGGGATGAAGCTGATGTTTCATCCCTTAAAATATATTTAAAAGAGATGCGATAAAACAGGGTAATGCGAGATTAACCGTATGAAAGGAGAAAGAGATGTTGCTGCTATTATCAAGTTTGAATGAAGAGGCGGTTAAGTCGGAAACGATGGATCTGCTCATTACCAAAACGGCTCAAGGTGACACGGAAGCGTTTGAAAAGCTTTACACATTGACCCGAGCATCCGTATACGGTTATGCTATGAGCGTTGTAAAGCATCCCCAGGATGCCGAAGACATAACTCATGACTGCTTTGTGAATCTGTATCGTGCCGCAGCGAATTATACTTCTTGCGGAAAACCCATGGCGTGGATATTGACGATTGCAAAAAATCTTTGCTATAAGCGATTGAACATGAGAAATCGCAACATGCAGCTTACCGATGATGAATGGGAGAATGCTTTCAGTTCAAATGAGTTGATGGGGCATGAGGAAATCATGACGATAAGAAAACTTATCGAACTGCTCAACGATGATGAACGCAGCATAATAATACTTCATGCGGTTTCGGGACTCAAATTTAAAGACATTGCCCGTTTTACGGATTTACCGACATCGACGGTTTTGTCCAAGTATTACAGAGGAATCGCTAAACTCAAAAAATTTTATTTTGAACAGTAAAAAGTTGCAAGAAGGGAGTAATCTATGAAAAAAAACAATAAAAACAAATTGGCGGAGAAAAAAATAAGAACCGCAGTCAATGCCGCTGCACCCAATGCCTTTGAACGTGTGGCGGACGATGTAAAAAGTCAAACGGGTGTTGACAACGGAATAAGCGTTGTACCCACAAAAAGAATGATCGGAAGGAGAGTTATAAGCCGTATCGTCGCAGCCGCCGCTGCATTTGCGATTATGTTTGCCTGCATTTATTCGCTTATACAAAAGGATGCCGAAAAGATTTACGCAACGGTACTTATAGACGTTAATCCCAGCATAGAGATAAATGTTGATAAAAAAGATAGGGTTGTGAGCGTTATACCGAGAAATGAAGATGCTATGCTTGTCATTGACGGACTGGATTTTTCGGGATGTACCGTTGAGGTGGCGGTAAATGCCATTGTCGGTTCTATGCTTAAATGCGGATATCTGAATAACGATAGTATAGAAGGAATAATCAATTCCATACTCATAAGCGTTGAAAGTGCGGATGAAAATTCCTGCTCCAGACTTCGTGAAGTGCTTACAGGTGAGATTAACAGTGTTTTAAGTAAGTTTTCGGTTGACGGTATAGTTTTGACTCAAGAATTAAACACAAGCGATGATTCCCTGAATGAGCTTGCGAAAAAATACGGTATCACGCAAAGCAAAGCTCAATTCATTCAGTCCATTCTCGATTCGGGACTCGGTTATGATTTTGATTCACTGATAGGCTTGTCCATAAGCGAACTCAATACTATCCTCACCGGGTCGGTCACTCCCGCTCCCGATGCGGATTCCGTTTCGATTATTTCAAAAGATGAAGCGAAAAATATTGCATTTTCCCATGCAGGAGTTTCCGATAACGATGTTACCGATTTTGAAATTGAACTCGACTGCGAAAACGGCGTGACCTATTATGAAATTGATTTCGACACCGCCGAATTTGAGTTTGAATATGAAATCAATGCCAAAACCGGTGTTATTATCAAATTCGAAAGGGAAGCCGTTAATGAATCTGACGGTACCACAACAGATATCATAAGTTCCGATGAAGCGAAAAATATTGCCCTGAACCATGCAGGAGTTAATGCTTCCTCACTTATTGACTTCGATATTGACCTTAAAACAAAAAACGGTATCACCTATTATGAGATAGAATTTGAAACGGTCGATTGTGAATATGAATATGACGTAAATGCACAAAACGGCGAAATAATTTGGTACGAATGGGATGATTCCGAATCATTTACCCCTGCACCAGCCACTTCACCTTTACCGTCAATTATCGGTAGGGATGAAGCGAAAAATATAGCGTTCAATCATGTGGGCGTAGATGAGAGTGACGTAACGGAACTTGAAATCGAACTCGATACGAATGACGGCATATTCGTTTACGAGGTCGAGTTTGAAACCGCAGATTATGAATATGAGTACGATATAGACGCCAAAACAGGTAAAATTATCGAGTCGGAACGTGAAAAAAAGGACGATGAGGACTTTATCGGAAACGTAATATCGGAAGAAGAAGCCAAACGTATAGCTTTCGGTCATGCCGGCATTAATCAAAGCGATGCCGAGGATATAGAGATAGAAATCGATATTGATGGCGGTAAAGTGTTTTACAACGTTGAATTTTCGGTCGGTGAACTTGAATATGAATACAAAATCGAAGCATATTCAGGTTCGATTCTCGAATTTGAAATCGATGAATAATATTGTTCCTGTCGGAAACACTCCGACAGGATTTTTATTTTCGATAGGCAATTTTGGTTAAAAAAAGCTTAACAAAGTCGCAGTATTATGATATTATCTATATGAGCCCGAACAAGATCGAAAGTCTTGAAATTTAAACGGGATAGGAGAAAATGATATGAACAGAAGAACTATTTGCGTATTGCTTATAGCTGCCCTGCTTGTATGTATGCTTCCCACGCTTGGCATTGCATATGGAGAAAAGATGCCGGAAATTGTGAAAAGCAGCATAGCCAATGAGGGCGCAGTCATTTCAAGAAGTGACGGCGGAAAGATCGAAGCGGTATCGCTTGATGAAGAAATTGCCGTTTGCGTCAATAATGGTAGCAGCGTTTTTGTACAGGCAGTGCCGGGTGCTGTCGGAATTGCAAGAATAAGCGTTACCGCAGACGGTAAAAGCAGCATAGTTGAAGTGCCTGTCGGATATACGACATTTGTTTTCAACGGCTATAGCGTGACGGTTATTTCAGGCAGCGACGATAATTATGAAGTCGTCGGCTTGAATCCTGCGGATGAGACCGAACGCACGCTTGAGCAAACCACCGACGGAAACGGAAACACCGTCTATACCGGTAGCGGCGATTCGATACCGAGTATAGCCATAAAGAAGAATGGCGGTGTTTATGTTTTTGAAGGTGAAGCAACCGATGCCTCGATATCGGTGAAAAAAGAAGCGAAGAACAATGCGTTTTTATTGCTGAACGGTTTGAACCTTACAAGCAGCTTTACTTCACCGATTCATCTTAAAAAGGACAGTAAAGCTTCCGTGATAATTACCGCTTTGGCAGGCACGGTAAACACCTTAACCGACGCCGAATTTAATAACAGCGATACATTCGGTCCCGTAGAGGACGGCGGTGACGGCAGCAATCAGTTTTATGCCGAAAATGCTGTTATAAAAGCCAAAAGGGGAGCGAAGCTCTATTTGAACGGAATGGGAACGCTTAATATAAATGCCAATGCTAAAAATGCGATAAAGCTCGGAGAAAGTTCCTGTCTTGAGATAAGCGAGATTAACTTGAATGTCAACTCCGTTTATAACGGAATTTCAAGCGATAATGAAATAAACATCAGAAGCGGCAATGTCAATATAACCACTCTGGGCAATGATGCGCTCAAAGCGGAAAACGATGATGCAAGCCGCGGAACGATAATGATTGGCGGCGGCACTTTGACAATTAATTCTGCCGATGAAGGCGTTGTCGCAGCGGATAAGATTGCAGTCTATGGCGGAACGGTCGATATTACCTGTGCAGGAGACGGAATCAAAGCTGAAAACCTTACTGAAACCGATGGAGATATTTATGTTTACGGTGGTGAGATAATCATTGACAGTACATGCGACGGATTCCAAAGCGCAGGCGAATTGGTCGTCTATGACGGATTCATCGATGTTACATCCTGTGAAGGTCACTCCAATACTTCCTATAACAAGGATTATGATCCCAGTGCAAAGGGCTTGAAATCGGGAATGGGTGATTTAAAAGTTTACGGCGGACACATAATCGTTGATTCTGCCGATGATGCATTACATTCAAATTCCAACCTTTACATTAAAGGCGGTACACTTGAACTTTCAAGCGGTGATGACGGAATCCATGCGGATTACGTAATGATTCTCGGTGAACAGGACGGCAATGATGACGATATCTCCGTTCTGGTTACGGACAGCTATGAAGGTGTTGAAGCTGCTAACATTTATATTCTTTCGGGTAATTATGAAGTTTACAGCGATGATGACTGCATTAACGCCGCAAACGGTGATTTAAGCGGTTACAACTTCTTGCTCCGTATGTACGGAAGTCACTTCGTTGCACACGGTCGTACAGGTGACGGTGTTGACTCTAACGGAGAATTTTCGGTTTACGGCGGTATGCTCGAAGTTTATGCGCCGGGCAATGCAAATGCCGCACTTGACTGCGACGGAAGCATGAACCTTATCGGCGGCACTACAATAGGTGTAGGCAGCAGCGATATGGTTCAGACACCCGATGCAGGTATCTATCTCAAATTCGGCTCAGGCGGCTGGGGCGGAGGCGGAGGCTCGAGCATCAGTTTCTCAAGCGGTGATGCAATTTCAATTAAAAATGCTTCCGGTTCAACCTTGTTCGAAAGTACGGTAGTATTCTACGGAAATGCAAGAAATGCGTCAAGCGTTGTTTTTGCAAGCGATCAGTTGACGGCAAACCAGACATATTATCTGTATAAAAACGGTACTCAGGTTGCAAGCACAAGTGCCGTTAATGCGGGAAGTGCAACCGTTCCCGAAATTCCGGGTGAGGTTCAGCAAGATAGTTCCGCTTGGAAGCAGGTAGGTGAGGCAAGCGGCTTGTACAGTCGCATTACCTCCATGATTGCGGGTATCCCCGCTGTAATAACAAATACCTCGTCAAACAATTCCTTGACAGGCGGTTCTACTGTCACAGGCACTGCCGTTACCGTTACCTCAAGCGGAGATCAGCAGTATACCATTACTAACGTATCGCAGAATAATTTATGGATGATGGATGCTTACGGTCATATCTACTGCACGATTGACGGTGTGAACTATTACCTTGCCTATACATCAACAGGTGGATGGAACAGTTCGTATTCGATTTCAATCACTACGGATTCTTCGTCAGCTCCGACTTGGAATAGCCAGACCAACTCCATCTTCACCTATGTGCAGTCCTATGGCGGAGGTCCCGGTGGCGGACAGCAGCGTAGACTCTTCCTCAGTGCGACCAATACGGGCTTCAGCGTCACGACTTCGACTTCATATGTCTATGTTTATTCGCCCGATTCCGCTATGGCAAGCCTTTGCGGAACAAGTTCTTATCTGATTAATAGGGATAATGGCGAAACCATTGACGAAGCAACCATTCTGGCAAACACCTATGTCTCGTATAAGGCAAACCTTAATGCACAGGAGCAAATCCTTGACTGGAATGATTCGAGAATATCCATGAGCTGGGATACTCCGCTTGAAATGGAACAGGGTAGTTATATGCTCTCGATAAACGTTGACGGAACTTTAGTAGGCTATATCTCCGTTACGGTTGTCGCTCCCTTGTCAGGCGGCGTTGCTCCGACTCCAAATGAACCGCCTGCACCCCAAATTCTGCTCGGTGATGCCAATGGCGACGGTGTCGTTAATTCCTCAGATGCAGTCTTGATTATGCGCCACGCTTTGGGCATTGTACAATTGAGCGGTGATGCGCTGCTTGCTGCCGACTTCAATCAGGATGGTATGGTCAATGCCTCCGATGCTTTGGGCGTATTGAGACACGCTATGGGTATTTGAAATTAATGTGTACATAATTAAAATAATAAACGGTCACCGATTTTGTCGGTGACCGTCTGTTTGACTTTATCATAATACAATTATAAATTTGCAAAAAAAGAACCCCTTAGGGGGTCATAGTGGGGCACGACTCCCACTATGACGCACACAAAAAGAAGGAAAGAAAGGAGAGCTTACAGTAAAAAACACTAAAAAAACTGACCACTCTCACAAGAACATTGTCACATCTCATTTAGAACTGTGACATAATCTTAGCACTTTACTTCTCACTTGTCAAGCACTTTTTTAAAGAAAATTATAAAAATTTCAATTATTTTTGCTTACAGACGAAACTTTTGACTGCTTTTTCATCCCAAAATACCTCATCAAGCTCTTATTCGCCGTAACCAATATAAGATGAATCGCCCATTTCGCCCCTATACATCGTGCAAACATAATACAAATTGCTCATATACCATGCCGACCCGTTGCTGACCGTGCCGCACATCCTTCCATAACCTCCGTTAAAGGAAAGACTGCGAGCAAACAGGACTTCACCCCTCCATCCACAAATCAATTTTTTCTGTTTAGAAAGTCCTCATCGATTTTCTTTTTCCAGGAATCATCGAGGTATGAGGAGGTTCTTACTGCGCTTATGGCTTCGGAGAGGGTCTCATAGTTTAGTCTTGTGCCTTTACTGTCGGCATGGTAGTTGACGGCACGGTCGGCATTTATTCCGAAATGTTCGGCGGTTTTAACGGCATCGATGTTTGCGCCGAGGAACAGAAATTCCCAACCGTACTTCTGCTTTTTTGTTTCGATTAATTCTTTTACCTGTCTTGAACTGTAAAATCTGCTTGCATTTTCCATGCCGTCCGTAGTGATGATGAACATGGTGTGCGCCGGAACATCTTCTTCACGAGCGTATTTATGGATATCACCGATGTGAAGTATCGTTTTGCCTATAGCATCAAGCAGTGCAGTGCAGCCGCTGACGAAATAGTCGGAAGTTGTCATGGGCTTAACGTCCTTTATGCTTATCCTATCATGCAGCAATTGTAATTCATTGCTGAAAAGGACGGTAGTGACCAGTGCTTCGCCTTCACTTGATTTTTGTTTCTCTATCATTGAATTGAATCCGCCGACAGTGTCGGTTTCAAGACCGCTCATTGAGCCGCTCTTGTCGATGATAAATACGATTTCGGTTAAGTTTTTGTTCATGTTTAAATCCTCCGTTCGGTTGATAAGCCTATTATAAAGGATTCAAATTAATTATGGTCGCATTGCAAGCGACAATTTTTTATTAATCGGATTTCTCTTTTAACTGTCCGTTCTGTTCATACCGCATACTTACAAGCTGAGCGGTTTCATCGATTTCCGAATCATAACCTACCAGTGCAGCAAACGGAGAAAACTGTGCTGCACGATCGGACATGGACATCTGTGGTCTTGAAGTTGAGACATGATGCGGAAGATTAATGATATCATCGTAATTTTTATTCATGCTTTGTGCCCTCCTACTTGTTCGTTCCTTGATTTCTGCGTTGCTCCCGGTTCATAGTTCATGCCCTTCAATAAAGCGTTCTTTCCGTATTTTTTCTTTATTGCAAGCGTGGTCTTTTGAATACTGTGTTCACGTTCAAGTTCTGTTTCTTCCGTACTTTGTTCCTTTGCCTTTAATTCATAATCCGTAAAGAAATCAAGCTGCTCATATTCGGTCTTTGTTATCGGCTCTTTGCCTTTTAAGACAAGATTTCGTACGGCAACATTCAGTCTGCGTATAGTAAGTCGCTTATCTACTATTTCATCGTAAATAGCACCCGCCTTTTTCATCATAAGTACGGCGGATGAGTTATAGCGTTCAAAAGTTCCAGTGCCGTGGGAATATTTGGGTATCTCCCTTCCGTAACGGTCCTTGATTACCTCACCCTTATAATCGTCTTTGCGTCCCGACATTGTCAAATTTTCAACGTCATAACCTATCGTGATTACGATTTGATTTGTTACTAATCCTTTTTCGACTAGACTCAGCGCAAGCGAATCAATCATTTCCATCAAAATAAGTTTTGCCTTATTGAACGAGTAGGGGCATTGTAAAACCTGACCCGAGCTTAGACTTGACGATGAGGGCTTATATTCTTTTATTGCTTTTATCGTGCAAGGTTCATATCCCCATGCGTGGTCAATAAGAAGTTCAGCATTTTTACCGAACAGGTTATAGAG
>CAYPXV010000001.1:29015-52739 GCA_964414925.1 uncultured Clostridium sp.
AAATACATCCTCGATTATCTTCGCCGCAAGCTCTCGGGGCGACATCTTATAGATACCGAGATAATCCGTTACATCCATAAATACCTCGTCAATCGAATAAACGACTATATCCTCCGGGGCAATGTAGTTTAGGTATATGGAGTAAATCTTTGCACTGTATTGCATGTAATATGCCATTCTCGGCGGTGCAATAAGAAAGTCTATGCCGAGCGACGGGTCTTTGACAAGCTCCGAATGGATATGCGAATAACCGCTAAATTTAGGTTTCGGTGCAACAAATTTCCGTGCTGCATTTGCCTGCTCCACTATGCGTTTCAGTTCAAAAAGCCTTATCCTGCCGGGAATGCCGTAGCTTTTAAGCGGTGGGGTTACGGCGAGGCAAATGGTCTTATCCGTTCTGCTTTCATCGGCAACGATAAGATTGGTATCGAGCGGATTCAGTCCTCTTTCACAGCATTCGACGGAGGCGTAAAAACTCTTTAAATCTATAGCAATGTAAAATCTCTCTTTCATATTGAATCCTCTCTGTCATCAACGAACCGTCATGTAAAGCCGAGAGGATACGATTTAAGTATTAATCGTCCTCGTCAAGCAATAGAGCCTTAACGTCGTGTATAAATTCCCTTATGCCTGCTTTATTGAGGATAAAATAATTTTTCCCCAGTTCGGGTCTGCTTTCTATAAATCCCGCTTCTAAAAGTTTGGACATATGGTGAGATACCGTCGTCGGAAAAAGGTCCGTTTTTTCAGCCAATTCCTGACCGTAAGCAGCTTTATCTTTTATCGTGCGCAGCAATTCAAGCCTTGTCGGGTCGGATATCGCCTTAGCAAGATTAGCCACCGTCTGCGTTGCGGTCTTATTTGACTTGTTTTTATTATTCCCATTATAGCACAAACCAACGTAAAGCTGTGCATTAAATACTTCCCCGACTTCGGAGTTTGAAAACATCGAAATATATTTATCAAAACCGAACAAATAGGGTGTCAGTTTAAAATCTCCCTCTGCGGAAAAATTGGTTTTCATTCGCTCCTTAAAATATGCTCTTATGTCCTCTTTATCCGAAAAAAATCTTTCATATTCCAAAATAACGGGCGCATAAAGTTCGCACGATTGCTCTATCGCATCGATAAACGGGCTTATGATATTCTCTAAGCACTCCAAATGTTCATCGTAATGAACAAGCATATCTATAACTTTAAGTTTATCGCTTGCCTGCAAATTCTTCTTCGTCAGCATATCATGAAAATTCTTAAAGTCAAAGTTACCGCCCGGTAATAATTGGCAAGATTCAAGCAAACCTACCGAAAAAGCAGCAAGCCTTCCTTCTTCATCTCGTTCTTTGCACTCCTTCATCGTTTGCTCAAAAGATACATAACTTCCGAATAAGTTTTGATTGAAAAACAGCATTGCCGCATTCATTCCCGTCTGCGGTTGATCCGTTATCCCCAAAAAGGTCGTAAAATATATTTTTGCTTTTTCGGTATCCAGCGTTATGTCATTCAGTTTTCTTTCAAGCTCTGTGACGGGCTTAGTTGCAAAGCTTATCTTTGAAATCTCGTTCGGGTTCTTTTTAATTGCTTCCTTTGCATATTCTGCAACAGAATGTCCGTTTATTCTATAATTCAAATACGTCAATGCTTCGATGAGTGAATTAATTTCGTAGCTCATTTCCATACCTTCCCCCAATATACTCTTTGCCCATGCCATCGCAGTCGTTAATTTGCTCTTGCATTATAGGCGTGTTATGTGATATACTCATGATGTACGATAATCATCGTACAGATTATAACACAAATATGTAACAGGAGGCAATGCAAATGAAAAAATTTTTTGCACTCTTGCTCTCGGCACTGATGGTACTGTCCATTTTGCCGTGTGCAGCACTGGCGGATGTCGTTGAAAACATATCAACTGCCGCCAAGCAAACGGAAATGCTCAACCGTGGCGAACCCAATCCGGACTGGCCGGAATACAACGGTTTGCTTTACGGTTACAGCAATGGCGAATGTATGGGCGAAATGGGTCTGTACTCATTCAATCCCTTGACAAGCGATGAACCCACATACATCACCGAGCTTGACGGCGCTGTTTACGCCATGGCATTCAACGGCAACGACGGCTATATCTACGGATATACCGACAGAACCTTCTTCAAGATCGATGCTGAAGGAAACGTTGTATCCGAGTCCCTGATGGAAACAAGAGTTTGCTCTATGGCATATAACTGTACCGACGGAAATCTCTATGCCTATGATGACGGTGTCGGTCTTGCCATAGTCGATACCGCTTCGGGTGAGCTTAATTACATCGATGCATCGCTTCAATTCGATATGCCCAAGATCGCCATTGACGGTTACGGCATGTTATACTTGCTTGATTTCTTTACCCTTGAGCTTTATGCTTATAATCTTGAAAGCGGAGTAGGCTGCACTATCGGAACGGTTGATTCCATGGGTTACCCCTACGGTATGTGTTTTGACATGGTAAGCGGCACATTGTACTTGACAACGCTTGACCAGGGTGGTCTTTTATTCACTATTGACCCCAATACCGCAAGATGCAACATGATTCTCATGTTTGATTATGATTTCTATGGTTTGACTTCAATTATCCCGCAGGATATAGTAGCACCCGAAATCGTCGATATGGAAAGCATTACTTTGAGCGCAAACGAACTGACCATGTCTTGCTATTCAACGGCAACTCTGACCGCTACCGTTATGCCCTCAAATACAACTTATGCACTCTATCAATTCACTTCATCGGACGAAAGTGTCGCAACAATATCCGAGCTTGGTGTAATCACTGCAAGGAAAGCAGGCGAAACAGTTATTCGTGTTTCGGGTCTTTTCAATCCCGATATTTACGACGAATGTGTGGTAACGGTTCTGTCTCCCGATTATCCCGAATATGAGGAAAATACCCTTTACGCATTTTTGATGACATATGCCAACGGTTACAGACAGGGCTTCTATAAAATCAATACCGAAACAGGTGCGTTGACGACGATAAGCAACTCCATAGCAGGCGGCTATATGAATTCCGCATTCTTTGATCCGAACGAGGGCGTATTCCGCTGTTTCTCCCGCGGCGGCACTATGTATACTTATTCCGTAAACGGTGTGCTTGCCGGTACTAAAACCATCAACGGATTGGATCAAACTCACTATATCTACGGTGCGGCATTTGATATCAAAACCAATACTCCGTATATCCTGGTAAGCGCCAGTGCAATGGTATCAACCAAATATCTCTACAGGCTTGATATGGAAACAGGGGAATTATACCCCATAGCGACCTATGACGGCGAACTGAAGATTGAATCAATCGCCATTGATGGCGAAGGCACTATGTACGGTCTTGAATGCCAGGGTTCAAATATCTACAGCATAGATAAGTCTAATGGCGAACTCACTCTTATCGGTGATACGGGACTTAGCACTTTGTTCCTCCAGAGCATAACTTACGACCTTGCAAACGATAAACTTTACTTTATGCGCTATGCAGGCGGAACGGCATGGAATGACCCTGTGGTTTCAAATCTTTTTGAAATCAATACGGAAACAGCCGAAGCTACCCAGGTTCTCGATATGAATAAGATGCACTTCTCGGGCGTTTGCGCTATCGTTCCCGAGGATTATGAACGTCCCACAACAGTTCCCGTTGAAGGAATATCGCTTACCATCGGCGGAATGAATTTCAAAATCGGAAGGACTCAGGATTTGATGCCGTTCATAAACGTTTATCCTTCCAACGCAACTAACAAGAGCGTTGTATTCTCGTCGGATAATCCTCAGGTAGGTTACGTTAATAAAAACGGTATAGTTATCGCATGCAGCGAAGGTACAGCCAATATAACAGTTACAACGGTTGACGGAAACTATTCGGTAACCATTTACCTTAATGTTAGCGGTTACGACTATCCCGAACTGGACGGAAGGCTTCATGGATTCTGTGAATCTTCCAACGATAATGAAATTCCGCGCGGTCCGGTCGTCATCGATATTGAAAACGGTGACTTATATCAAAGCACACTCAATTTCGAATACCTGGTATATTCTCAGGATTTCTGCAACAGGGATGGTTTTGTTTACGGCTATACCGAAGATACATTCTTCAAGGCAACCCCCGACGGCATAATCTCAAGCTCGATTCCCGTGGACTCCCCTGCATACGAGATGGCATTTGACAGAACAACGGGTATCATGTACGCACTTGCAAATGATGCCGATGGCGTAAGAGGTCTTTATACCGTAAATCTCGAAACAGGTGAAAGAACCCTTGTCGGCAATCCCGTTGACGGTCAAACGCTTGTAACCCTTGCAATTAACAGCAAAGGAACCGCTTACGGTATAGCATGTTCAACGGGTAACTTATACAAAGTAAACCTCACAAACGGACAGCTTTCTATGGTCTCTCATACAGGCTTGGATATACACCTGGTTTCTTCCGCAACCTTCAATCCCGATGATGATTCCATCATGTACATGGCAATTTTTGCGGAAGGTACAGTACAGGGCGTCTATACCCTCAATTTCAGAGAAAACGGTTCTCTCTCGCTTGACCCGCTCTATGCTCACTCATATCATCGCTGTGGTATCGAAGGAATTTACTTTATCACCGAGCAGAATGATCAAGGTAATGATGCTGTCCTAATCACCGACATCGAACCTGAAGATACCGTTGTCAATATGAACATCGGCACTTCATACGAGGTCAACTGCATCGTTACCCCCGCTGTCAATGACGATACACTCTATCTTGTGTCGTCCGATACATCCGTTGTACGCATTAGCGATTGTAACAACGTTGTATGGGCAGTCGGTGAAGGCAGTGCGACCATTACCGTTATGAACAGCGATTCAAGCGTGGCAGAAGTTATAAACTTTAACGTCGGTGCTTATCAAAAACCGACATATGACGCAACTATCAACGGCTTCTTTGCTTCAATGGACGGCAATCCCTCCGGTTGGTATACATATGAGCTTGACGGTACAGGCGAATTTGATCGTTACAACTATGTGTATACGCCCATGAGCGGTGAATTTAATCCCACCGACGGTTATGTATACATTTGCGAAGGTGCGACTTACTTTAATCCCACACCAGACGGCTTCTGGTATGACCAGGGAATGGGCTATGTGAATGAGTATTACATCAACAAGATGTCCGTTGACGGTGTTGTCGTATCCTCTGTGAGATGTGAAAAGATAATTCATCAGCTTGCATATGATGTTACAACCGATACGATGTACTGCATTTATATAAGTCAGGACGGAAATGGCTTGTGCCTTGGTACAATTGATCTTGAAACTGCCGAAGTGAACTTTATCGCAAGATTTACACAGGAGTTTTATTCCATTGCAATTGACAATGACGGTGTTATGTACTCCATCGAGATGCTAACAGGTGATCTTTATACCATCGACAAGGCAAACGGTGAAAGCACTTATGTCGGATGCACCGAAATCGGATATCAATACCTGACTTCAATGGCATTTGACAGAACCACCAATACACTTTATTTTGCGGATATCAGGCAAAAGGACAACGGTCAAATCACTACGGGTATTTATTCAATCGATACCGAAACTGCCAACGCTGTCATGCTTTTTGATCCTCATGCGGAGGTTATCGGTATGTTTATTGTCAGCTATGTCGCAGGCGACAGTGAACTTGGTGACGTCAACGGCGACGGTGTTATAAATACCGAGGATGCCGTACTGGTTATGCGCTACGCTATGGAGCTCATAGATGATACGCTGCTCAACATCGACGTTGCGGATATGAACGGAAACGGTGAGATCGAAATTGCCGATGCGATTATGATTTTACGCCTGGCAATGCAACTGTAACTTAAAAAAATAAAAGGACGAGCCTTCGCTCAAGCCGTAAAAGCTTTTGCGAAGGCTCATTTATATGGGGGAAATTTAGGTTAGTTGTTCGTTTTAAGCTTTTCAAGTCCGAAGTTCAATCTTCTCAGTGCTTCGTCTTTACCGAGCAGTGCCGCAATTTCTATTGCGCCGCCGGGGGTTACGGCTTTACCGCTCATGCCGATGCGCACGGGCCACAGCAAAGTACCGTTTTTCAGTCCGTTCTGTTGAGCATAGTTCATCAGCGTATCATGAAGTACCTGTTCGCTCCAATCGTCTATTGAGCTAAGCACGGGTATGACCTTGGTAAGTATGTCCGTTGCCACTTCGGGGTTGGTCTTTGACTTCTTATTGGTGAAAAGTGCAACGTCGTATTCTTCATCGAGCTTGGCAAGGAAATCCACCATGTCGGTAATATCGGTGAAAAGTTCCGTTCTGGGCTGAAGAATCCTTGTAAGTATTGCCTTATCCATATGCGAAACTCCGGCAGATTCGAGATACGGCATGGCATGACGGATGTATTCATCGGCGGAAAGCTTTCTGATGTACTCGGCATTCATCCAGCGCAATTTGGTTTCATCGAAGATTGCAGGGGATTTACTGAGTCCTTCAATACCGAATGCGTCGGTAAGTTCGTCCATGGTGAAAAACTCCCTGTCGTTTCCGGGACTCCAACCGACCAGAGCAACATAGTTTACAATCGCTTCGGCAAGGTAGCCCTTATCAAGCAGATCTTCAAATCCGGGGTCGCCGTGACGCTTGCTCAATTTGCGAGTGGCATCCTTCATAACGGGTGTAAGATGGATGTACACGGGTTTTTCCCATCCGAATGCCTCATAAAGCAAATTGTATTTCGGTGTTGAACTCAAATACTCATTACCTCTCATAACGTGGGTAATTCCCATGGTATGGTCGTCAATGACGTTGGCGAAATTATAGGTGGGCATTCCGTCCGCCTTAATCAAAACACCGTCATCCAATTCCGAGCAGTCAACATCTATTCTTCCGTAAATGATATCATCAAAACCTGCCTGACCGCTTTCGGGAATGTTCTGGCGAATTACATAACTTTCGCCTGCGGCAAGGCGTGCTTCGACTTCTTCACGGGAAAGGTTCAAACAGTGCTTATCATATTTAAATGTCTCACCTCGGGATTCTACTTCGGCACGTCTTGCGTCCAATTCCTCCTTGGTACAAAAACAATAATAAGCGTGTCCGCTTTCAACAAGCTGCTTTGCATACGGCAGATACATATCCTTGCGTTCCGATTGAACGTAAGGACCGAAATCGCCGCCTACATCGGGGCCTTCATCCCAGTTCAGTCCGGCAAGGCGTAAACCGGAATAAATCTTCTCGACAGCTCCTTCGACAAAACGAGCCTGATCGGTATCTTCAATGCGCAGAATAAAGGAACCGTTATTTTTCTTTGCGAATAAGTATGCGTATAAAGCTGTTCTGAGTCCGCCGATATGCAGATAACCGGTGGGACTCGGTGCAAATCTTGTACGTACAGTCATTTTAAATTTTAGCCGTCCTTTCTTTTAACATAATAATTATACCATGCCGAAAATCGAATGTAAATAACCTATTTAACATAGTACCAGCGGTGTATGCCTTTTAGAAGATTCGGTTCTCGCACGGTTTCAATGCCCATCAAGTTGGCATCATAAATAACGCTGTTCAGCCTGAAATAAAGCACTATAAACGGTAACTCGTTCACAAACTCCGCCTGCAAGGCATGCGCCCTTTCTCTCATAAGCGATTCGGAGCTTGCACGCTTTGTCAAAAGCACCATGTTTTCAAGCTTTTCGTTAGAATAGTTTCCGAAATTATTCTTTCCGTTTGAATTTATAAACTCGGAAAGGTCATTGCTCTGCGAAATATTGAATCCCACCGTCGCAAGATCCCATTCTCCCTTGTCAAGTGCTTCGACAAACGGATTTTCATCTTTGGTCAAATCATGTTCAAGCTCGATAAGTTCTATTTTCATGCCGATAGCTTCAAGGTTTTGCTTGATTAATTTTGCTACATCGGCACGAATCATATTTTCCGTTGTTTCTCCGGTCAAAAGTCTGAGCGTTACCTGCTTGCCGTCTTTCATGAGCATACCATCGGCATTTATGCTGCATCCTGTTTCAAGCAGCAATTCAATCGCTTCGTCACGGGAATAGTCTATTGCCGTTTGACTGCTGTCATAAAGCCAACTGTCCGGCGGAAACGGCACATCGCATGATTGCGCTTTTCCCATATATACGTTTGAAATTATCGCGCTTCTGTCTATAAGCTTTGCTATTGCAGTTCGGAAATTTTTATCCGCAAGCAGTGCATTATCGTGATTTATAAGCAGCGTTTCCATCTGCTGTGTCATGTAATCCCGCACAATAGTCTCTCCAACCGACGCATATTGTCCTACGGTCAATGACGATGTTGCAACAAAGTTCAAAAGCCCTGCCTCATATGAGGAAATTTCAAGCTCGTTTGAACTGCGTGCGTGAAACTCAATCGTATCGATTATGGCGGATTTTTCCCACCAATCATCGTTCGCCTTTAGTACAATGCGTTCGTCCGAAATCGAATGTACCTTATACGCTCCCGTTCCCATAAGCTCTTTGGTTGAATCAGCCTTTTTTACGGGAAAGTTCAGACTGTATAGCGGTGTCACTCCTGCCGAGGAACATTTTACGATAACGGTCAAATCATCCTGCTTGTACATCGCTTCGATGTTCTTTGACACATCTCGATAATAACCGTCGGTCAGGGATGAAAGCTGTTCGAATGTGTAGATAACATCATCCGCCGTAAAGACAGTTCCGTCGTGCCAATACACATCACTTCTCAGATTAAGTCGCCATTCGCCCTCATTTGAATACTGGGACCAGCTTTGAACAAGAGACGGTATAAGCTTGTTATTGGCATCCACGGCTATGAGCGAATCGTAAACAAGCGAATAGAGCTGATACATCTCGACCGTTGACACATAAATAGGGTCATATCCGTTTTCAAGTTGAGCAATATTTTGGGGCATTGCAAGCCTGAGCGTTCCGCCCGAAACGGCTTGTGCTGTTGCAGAGGGCGATTGAGTGGGGGACTCGGTTATAATTACCGTTCCCGAACCCGCACATGCGCAAAGCTGCAAAATAGCAAGCAGCAGCGCAACTGTTTTAATCGTACAAATTCTTATATTTTTCATATGCGTAATTTACTTTCGCAAGATAATTTGATGTCTCGTTATAAGGAATGTTGAGCGTAACGCCGTCATAATATTGAGGGTCGTTAAGCCATCCGTCAACTTTGCCGCTTCCGGCGTTATAAGCCGCAATGGCAAAATCCAAATTTCCATCGTAATGCTCGATAAGGTAACTGAGCAGATAACAGCCGATATTTATGTTGTACTCGGGTTCTGTTATTCTGCTTGCATCGTACTTTTCACCGAGTCTCCACATGACCCATTCACCCGTATCGGGCATTATTTGCATCAGTCCCGCAGCTCCCGCAGGACTTACCGCATCGGGAACAAAATCACTTTCTACCTTTATAACGGCATAAACAAGTCTCTTATCAAGGTTATAAGTTTCCGCCGCACGGGCAACCTCGACTCCGTAGCGCAGAGGAAATAGTTTTCGCATTATAGTTCCCGAAAATACAATCGCACCTATACATACAAGTAAAACGGCTATGATAGCAATCGGAAGCCACTTGGATTTTCGCTGCGGTTTCTTTTTATTTTTCTTCTTCTTTTTCATTTAATTCACCATTTATTCGTTCAATAACGGCAGTGAGCTTTTCTTTGAGAGAAGCGATATTACCGTCATTTTCGATAATAAAATCGGCATATTTTTCTTTTTCATGCTGCGGCATCTGGTTTTTTATACGTGCTTCTGCTTCAGCTCTGCTTAAACCGTCACGCAGCATTATTCTTCTGTAGCGTTCGTCCGTATCCGCCGTAATCAAAATAACTCGGTCGCAACCCCTGTTCAGCCCTGTCTCTATAAGAAGCGGAACATCCAAAATAACAATCCGTGACTGCTTTTGATGCTGTCTTGCCAAGGTAAAAAGTCTTTCACATATAGCAGGATGGGTGATTGAATTTAAAAGCTCTGACTTTCCGCTTGAAAATGCGGCACGTGCAAGGCTGCGCCTGTTTATTTCACCCGAATCGTCTAATATCCCTTCGCCGAATGAATTTGCAAGTTCGTCCTTTATCTTTTTATCAAAAAGAATCTCGTGCGCTATCTTGTCCGCATCGACAATAGGATAACCTAAATCGGCAATTATTTTTGCGGCAGTGGATTTACCTGCCGCCATGCTTCCTGTAAGACCTATAAACATATGCTTCACCTTTATTTGGTATCAAACCAACTGTCACCGCTGCGTGTTTGAGCCACCAGCGGTGCTTTAAGCTCCGCAACACCGCACATACATTCGTTCAGTATGTCACTCACTCTATCCACCTCGTCAACAGGTGTATCGATAATAAGTTCGTCGTGAATCTGCAATATCAGCTTTGCCTTTAAGCCTTCTTCGCTTAGACGCTTATGCACCCTGACCATAGCGACTTTGATTATATCTGCCGCACTTCCCTGTATGGGCATATTCATGGCAACACGCTCTCCGAACGAACGAGTATTATGGTTTGATGATAATAGTTCGGGAATGGGTCGTCTCCTTCCCAGAAGGGTTACGGCATAGCCCCTCGTTTTCCCATCCTCAACCGCATTATTCATGAACTGCTTTACGCCCGTACATCGAGCTAAATATTTTTCGATGTACTGTGCCGCTACCTTTTGCGTAATGCCGAGTTGAGTTGAAAGACCGTAAGCACTTATTCCGTAAACGATTCCGAAATTAACCGCCTTTGCCGCCGAACGCATTTCATCCGTAACCTCATCAATGGGTACTGAAAATACTTCCGATGCGGTACGCAGATGAACGTCCTCTCCGTTACGGAAGGCGGAAATCAATGCTTCATCACCGCTCATATGTGCAAGCACTCTAAGCTCAATCTGAGAATAATCCGCTCCGACAAGCTTATTTCCGGGGCTTGCAATAAATGCCTTCCTTATTCTGCGTCCGAGCTCCGTTCTCACGGGAATATTTTGAAGGTTCGGGTCTTGTGACGAAATTCGTCCCGTTGCGGTAACATTTTGATTAAGCGTTGTGTGAATCCTTCCGTCTTTACCGATTTTATTCAGCATAGCATCGATAAATGTCGATTTCAGTTTGGTTAAAAAACGATACTCACTTACAAGCGGTACTATCGGATGCATATCCTTTATAAAATCAAGCGCATCACTGTCGGTGGAATATCCTGTCTTGGTTTTCTTTTTGGCAGGAAGTTCTAATTTCTCAAATAGAACGGTTCCAAGCTGTTTGGGCGACAGTATGTTAAACTTTTCCCCTGCAAGCTCATAACATTGCTGTTCTATCTGCTTGATTCGTGAACTCATTTCCTCGCCGAGACTTGTCAAAAATTCGGAATCTACCGTAAATCCGTTTTGCTCCATTTCAAAAAGTACCGTAACAAGCGGAAGCTCAACGTCCTTATATAAGGCATACATGGCGTTCTGCTTTAATTTTGATTCAAGCATCCTGCGAAGCACGTGCATTGCCCCCGCTCCGCTTCCGCCAAGTCCGTTTTCTTCCGCCAATGTTTTAAGATTATCGGCAGGATGTAAGGGATTTAGAAGATAATCGGCAGGCATAAGGTCAAAGGCAATGTTCGCTACGCTTACGCCGTAACGGGATAAAACCGTCATCACACGTTTGGCATCAAACATTATCTTTCCGATTGATTCAGATTCAAGCAGCGGTTTAATGCTCTCAATTACTTCCTCCGGTGAAAAGCCTATGTCAAGCAGCGTTCCGCCGAGTTTCAATTTGTATTCGATTTCTCCCTTTCCTGCGCAAAGGCTTATATCGCTGTCTCCGATTTCAAATGCCAGAAGCTGTTCGCATTTCATGGATTCAACCGCAGAAGTCAGCTCTGCCATAGTTTTTATCTCTTTTGTTTCGTAATTTTCAGCAGCTTCATCATTGCCTGTGACACTTTCTTCGCCGCCTAACTCACGTATTCTCTTTACAATGCTTCTAAGCTCCAACTTCGTAAGAGTCGCAATCGCTCCGCCGAGGTTTGAAACATCAAATGCGGTATCATCCAACTTTTCCTCTATCGGTGCCAAGGTATTTATCGTACCAAGTTTATAGCTCATCAAAGCATCGTCTTTGCCGTTTAAAAGCTTTTGTTTCAAAGCTCCTTTTTCATTTTCAATATTTTGAAAGACATTTTCTATGTCTCCGTACTTTTCGAGCAATTTTAATGCAGTCTTTTCACCTACACCCTTTACTCCGGGAAGGTTATCGGAATTATCTCCCATGAGACCTTTTAAATCCACCATATGTTTAGGGTCAAGACCGTATTCGCGAAGCAATACTTCTTTATCGTATTCTATTGTTTCGCTTATACCTTTTTTGGTCAAAAGAACATGAGTATTGTTCGTTATAAGCTGCAATGCATCCCTGTCGCCCGTGACCAGCAGTGTGTCAATACCCTCCGCATCCGCACGGCGTGAAAACGTTCCGAGTATATCATCGGCTTCATAGCGTTCGCATTCTATTACCGCAATACCCATCTGCGCCAATATCGACTTCAGTATCGGAAACTGTTTCTTCAGTTCATCCGGAGTTTCACGTCTGCCTGCTTTATATTCCGAATACTGTTCATGGCGGAAGGTCTTTGTCGGTAGGTCAAACCCGACAAGCATACGATCGGGTCTCATTTCCACGAGCTTCAACAGCATGGATAAAAATCCATGCAACGCTCCCGTCGGTGTACCCTCTTTATTACTCATTCCCGGCAACGCATAAAATGCTCTGAACATCAACGAGTTTCCGTCAATTGCTATCAATTTCATCTTAGATAATTCCTTTCTATGCTCCGAATAATTTTATAAGCATGAAAACGCCTATTGCCGTGCCGACACTCAGCAGCGTCCCGTACAGATAATATTCCGCAAATTCTCTATCCTCAAAATCTTTGAACCTGACTATGGACTTTGCGGTAAATACCAGTGCTACCGCCGCATACTGCCCGAAGTAGAGCATCGCTGCCGATATAAGTCGTTCGAGATTCCCTATTTTTCCTCCGTAACGGAGCATTGTTCTTCTTTTTTCATCAGGTTTCTCCGTTACCAATATCTTCTGTATAAATACGTTTGCGGGTTTCATTACCGACAGCAATACGCATACAAGACTCAATACCGAATACCCGTTCACTTCTTCCATTATCGCTAATGAACCGTTTCCGTTCCGACTGATGAATGCCGAGAACAATATTATTACCATATGCAGAATCTGGTCTACTATGTAGGCAAGTCTTTCCTGACGCACCGTAAGCTCACCGATTTTAGCGTAATGATTCAGTATCAGTTGCTTTACAATATCTATAATCGCATGAGTAATCACGGCAATAAGTACCGAATTAAGGTATTCATTGCAGGGAAACAGAAATACGCCAAGCAGCATAACCAAAGCATAAATGGTTGTATGAATCAAGACATACCATGTGCTTTTACTTTTAAGCTCCGCAATGCACTTGGGCTGAAAATAATAGTCGGCAAGCGTGTGCGACAGGAGCATCAGTGTGTAGGATATCATTTATTTACCTCCGAAACCGTAAAAGAAATTAAATGCTGTAGCCAATGTTGCGAACGAATCAAAATAGGCATATAAGTCCGATGAGGCTATGTTCTTCGATATCGTTCCCTGAGTTACACCGAACTTATTTGACATTTCCAGCTGTGAAACATCATTACCCTTTAATGCTTCATCAAGATAATATCTGGCAATCTCACCCTGCTTTTTCTTCCATTTTGAACGTATTGCATCCATAAGCTGCAATGTATTGTTAAAACATTCATCAATCAGGTACATGCTTGAGCGGACTAAAATCGCACCGTCACCATTTCGGTACATCCCCAAACCATGCTCATCAGCCACTATTTCATTTAATGCCTTCCTCGCATTATGAAATGCTTCGCCGTCTGCTCCCAACGCAAAGTTCGGATCGATATCCGTACTCATCGTTCCTATTCCGATACCGATTCTGACTTTTGCAGGGTAAATCGCATTTTTTATAGCAATTGCCGCATGTATCGGTGTATAACCGCTTCCCGCTTCTATCAAACCCTGAAATTCATCTCCGAGCGTAAGCGTAAACTTGGCGGCAATTCCTTCCCGACTCTCATTTATTTCATTCAATACCCTTTTCAGTTGCCTTTGTACTTCGGCTCTGTTCGCCAATTCACGCGACGCAACCATATCGCCTATTATCGCATAATACATTTTAGTTCCTTCTTCTCTCTGCGCAAACTATACCCCAATTATACCACGCTTTTCTCCTCACTTCAAGTAATGGCAGGGGATAAGAAACATTTTAAAATATTGTTTTTATCTATTCAAAAGAAATGACAATATGAATAAAAACGAGAGATAGATACAAGGAGGTGAGAAAAATAAAACAACTTCATCTTACGTGAGGGACGGTTTTTGCTGTGTATGAACAGCATAACGGTGTGTAAATTTGGTGAAGAAAGGTACATTACAAATATTATCTTGCTTTTCTTTGAGAGGTTTTACAAGGTTGATACTTGTTACATCATAAACATTTTCAATGTGCAACTTTTATTAAGCTTAGCATCACCGCTGTGAAGTATCATGCCTTTGCACGCACCGCAGGCGTGTTTCTAGTACCAAAAGGCACACTTAGTTTGAAAAAGTGATAGGTGAAGCGACGTGTTCTGTCCACGCACCGCAGGCTTATATCACTGGTAAGGTCTGCATCATGTATGCAGTGCGCATCACGAAAAAAACCTCTCTTGTCTTGACAGACAAAAGAGGTTTTTGCTGGTACACCATCAGGGACTCGAACCCTGGACACCCTGATTAAGAGTCAGGTGCTCTACCAACTGAGCTAATGGTGCACATCATCAAAGCAATAGTAATTATACTCACTTTGCGGAGTTTGTCAACAGGTTTTTGAGGAGAAAAATAAATATATTGTTAGAAGCGTTGAATCGTTTTGACAATGGGGGAGCTTTATAGTATAATGAACGTTGGACGAGTAAATGAAATGAGTATAAAAAAGGAAAGGAAAACTCATGAAAAAGAAAAGGTTTATAATTATAATTGTTGCTATAGCGATTATAGCTGTAACCACAGTATTGATATTGAACGGCAGAAGAAACGTAGCTGACCCCACAAGGGAACACAGTGTGTTTTATTTATTAAGCGACGATGATGAGAATACGTATGTGTTCCATGATGATAAGCTTTTGGATACATACATTGCGGGAAGTGTTGATGCGTATCTGACATGTAACGGTGACGTTGCGATTATGAGAGCGGGTACGGGACTATACAGAGCGGACTCACAGGGCATTATTAAGGTATATCCCATAGGTGTTGACCGTGCGGTTCTTTCCCTTGATAACCGTTACACTCTGTTTTCGACGGCAACGAAGGCACATATCTATGATAATGAAAGTGCCGAGATAATCGAATTCGGTGAGATGGAAGCATCGAAAATTTCAAGTCTTGTCATATCGCCAAACGGCGAATGTTTTGCGGTATCAGCAATTGATGACGAGGATAACACCAGAATTTATATTTATAAGGACGGAGAAACCAAGTTGCTTCGTGAAAATGCCTGTATTGTCGCAATAAGCGATGACGGCGAAATGGGCTACTATGTTGAGGCATACGGTGAGGAACTTACCGGAAAGCTTTACTATATGGATAAATCGGGTGATAAACTGATTGCCGAGGATGCGGAAGCGAACTTTGAAATAAACAGAGAGCTGAATCAGATTACCTTTGATATCGATGAAAAGACTTATTACAGCGTAAACGGAAGCAGTGCAAAGAAATTGGTCGATGCCTCCGTTATAGCATATGCAGGTAAGTCAAGCTCATCAATGGGCGGAGAATATTGCACCGTAAATTTGAAAGACGTAAGCACTATTTTCGATTGTATTTATTACACTGCCTATACCGCACAGGATGAAAGCGGAAACAGCTTGCGCAGCTATGACCTTTACTATGTAAACGGAAGTTGTCGAGCAAATAAGCTTGTCGGCGGAACGACTCGATTTGTAATCAATGAAGCCGGTGACAGCCTTGCCTGCCTTGTTGACGGTGATGTTTACGTCGTTTCGGTTTATAACCCGACGAGCCCTACTAAGGTGATAACGAACTGCTACACCTTCACTTGCTCACCCGAACTTGAAGAGTTTTATGCGGTAGACAATTATGCCACCCTTAAATACATAAAAAGAGGCGGGAGCAGCGTAACATTACTTTCAAACGCTTACTTTGTCATAATGGCAAATGACGATACTTGCCTTTGCATAAGCGATTATGAAGATAACGGCGGAGACCTTTATACCGTAATCGGTGGAGAATGTTCCGAAGAACCTATCGCAAGCAATGTTTACAGCGTGGAGTCATTGCACGGAGTTACCGTTTATTACTGTAACGGCGATGAGTCAACGGGCATATTTGACGTGTATGTGGGAAGCAACGGAAAGGACTTTTCATTGGCACTTGAAAGAGTTCAGCTTACGAAACAGTAATTTTCCAAATTTTTTAGGACAAGCATTGAGGTACCGTCTGTAAGATACGATCTCGGCGGTACCTTTTTTATAGAAAACGAATCAAATAAGGAGAACAACGTAATGAAGAAAATCTGTAGTGATGAAGCTCTTCATATTCTATCTGCAAACGGTGAAGAATGTATGATAGCAACCGACACGCTGGGGTATTTAATCGAAAGCGGAGCGGATGTAGAATGTTATAGTGATGATGACTGCGTCATTTTCGCAGACAGAAATGCGGAAAAACATATTGTTACCGTCATTCCGCTTAATTCCGAATTTGACTGTGATGCTCTAAAAGATGTTGTGCGTCAAGACAATGTAAGTTCGGATGTGTGGATAGATACGCAGAGATTGTCGAAAACTTTTTTAAAATCTTTTGAATCAGGTACAAGTGAATTTTTGAAGTATGAACGCACGGTTGAGGATTTGATGTATAAATCTCAAAGTTCAACTAAAGATATTTCCGAAAATGTACGCTTGCTGGATTTGAGTGATAGGGATGCATTCGTTGCCTGTTCGAACGAAAACATAGAAAATCGACCGCCACTGTCCATGCTGTTTGATATTTTTGTTGCTCAAAAAGAGGGCTTTATTTTGGGTGCGTTTGATAATGGACAAATCATAGGATATCTTTCCTTTTTTCAAATGCTGCCGAAAGTATTTGACCTCGATTATATCTATGTAAATCCCAATCAAAGAGGGTCGGGAATAGGGAAGAACCTTGGTAATGCTTATGTTGAATACGCACAGAAGGTAAATTATACTGCATATTGGAGCAATGCGCAGAACGATGCGTCAAAGGCGACGGCATTATCCTGTGGATTTAAGACGATAAGACGGTCAAACAAGTACACGATGGAATTATTGAATGGATGAATGACGATTTAAGGATATTGATTTCAAAGAAGATAAAACAAGGGCTCTGCGGTAACAGTGTAATTGCCGCAGAGCTTTGATAATATTATTTTTTTGAAGGTGTAATTCGGTTGTTTATATGGATTGTAATATCCATTCCGTCATCCCTGTCATTGCGGTCAACCTTTACCTGCGCACCGGCATTGTGTAAAGCTTCACAGGCGGAATTGATGGCACTTATAAATATACGATAGTCCCTTATAACACGTTTAATGACGGGTCTGGGCTTTGCACCGTCCTTTTTCGAGTCAAAGCGGTCGTTTAAACGGTTTTCTATTAATTCTTCCGTAGCCTTAACACTGAGCGAATCGACAGCGATTTGCGAAATTATTTCGAGTCTTTCATCGGGATCGTCAAGCTTTAAAATTGCTCTGGCGTGTCGCTCGGTCAGTGAGTTTGAAGTAATTGCCTCACGTTCTTCATCGTTTAATTTTAATACACGAAGCTTGTTTGCAATGAAGCTTTGGCTTTTACCGAGCTTTTCAGCTAGTTGCTCCTGCGTTAAATCAAGTCCGTCTATAAGGGCACGATAACACTCCGCTTCCTCGAAAAAGTTCAGATCTTCACGCTGAAGATTTTCTATTACGGCGGCGATGGCAGAATTTTCCACATTCACATCCGTACAAACAATGCAGCTGACAGTTTCCCTGCCCAAGCTCTTTACGGCTCTGAGTCTTCTTTCGCCGGCGATAAGTTCATAGCCCTGAGAGGACGTTCTTACCATGAGCGGTTGAATAAGTCCTACCTGCTCAATCGATTGAGCAAGCTCACGGATGCTTTCATCGTCAAAACTCTTTCTGGGTTGATTGGGGTTCGGAACAATTGATGCTACGGGAATTTCCATAAGCCTTCTTACATCTGTTTTCTTTTCCTTGCTTTTGAAGTCGAATATCGCCATACGGTGCTGCCTCCATATCATTAAGTCAAATTACTGCTTAATTATACCCCAAGCTCCTTATTTTGGCAAGAGCTTGGGGTGTCGTTAATTATCGAGTTTTATCGCATGATGGAATTATCAACCGTTAGCTCAGAATAAATTCCCCATTTGCAAAATCAACCTTTATTACACTGCCCTCGGTAGGTGTGTTTTTAATTATGAATCTTGCAATGAGTGATTCAAGCCTGCTCTGAATAAAACGCTTGAGCGGTCTTGCGCCGAAAATCGGGTCGGCACCTTCACGCACAATCGCATCCTTTGCTTCTTCTGTTACCTCAAGCTTTAAGCCGTTCGAATTAAGCCTTTTTTCAAGGTTGGCTATAAGCAGTTCAACGATTCCCTTCATGTTTTCGTGGGTAAGCGCATTAAAGAACACGATTTCATCAAGACGGTTTATAAACTCGGGACGCAGTTTACTCTTGAGCAATTTGTGCAAAAGTTCCTCCGTTTCGGCATTTATACATCCGTCCCTTTCCATTCCTTTAAGGATCAATTCGCTGCCGAGGTTACTTGTAAGAATGATTATGGTGTTCTTGAAGTCAACGGTTCGTCCCTGTCCATCGGTAATTCTTCCGTCATCAAGCACTTGCAGCAACACATTAAGTACGTCGGGATGAGCCTTTTCAACTTCATCAAACAATAGTACCGCATAGGGTTTTCTTCTTACTGCTTCGGTAAGCTGTCCGCCTTCGTCATATCCGACATAGCCCGGAGGTGCGCCGATAAGACGTGATACGGAATATTGCTCCATGTATTCACTCATGTCAATTCGTACCATGCTTCTCTCGTCGTCAAACATAGCTTCGGCAAGTGCTTTGCACAGTTCTGTCTTACCTACACCCGTAGGCCCGAGGAAAAGGAATGAACCGATGGGTCTGTCGGGATTTTGTATGCCCGCTCTTGAACGCAAAATCGCATCACATACTCTTTTAACCGCATCATCCTGACCCACTATGCGTTTATGAAGCTGTGTATCGAGTTGTAACAGCTTTTTCCTTTCCGATTCGACAAGCTTCGAAACGGGTATTCCTGTCCAACGGGATACGATTTTTGCAATTTCTTCGTCCGTAACCTTATCCCTTAACAGGGTACTTTCCTTATTCGCCGCTTTTTCTTCTTCCACAGCAAGCTCTTTTTGTAGTGAAGGAAGTTCTCCGTATTTAAGCTGTGCGGCTTTATTAAGGTCATACTCGTTCTCTGCCTTGGCAATATCCGCATTTACCTGCTCAATCTTTTCTCTTAGCTGCTGAACCTTTGAAATAGCCGTTCTTTCATTTTCATACCTTGCCTTCATAGCTCCGAATTTTTCTCTCAGGCTTGAAAGTTCCTTTCGTATGTCGTCCAGCCTTTCCTTTGCTTTCGGATCGGTTTCGTCCTTAAGTGCCTCTTCCTCTATTTCCAGCTTCATTATTTCCCGGGAAATTTCGTCCATTTCTCCCGGCATTGAATTCATTTCGGTCTTAATCAGCGCACATGCTTCATCCACCAAGTCAATTGCCTTATCGGGCATGAATCTATCGGAAATATATCTGTTGCTGAGGGTTGCCGCACTTATTAATGCCGAGTCGTTGATTTTAACACCGTGGAATACCTCGTAGCGTTCTTTAAGCCCTCTGAGGATTGCAATGGTATCCTCCACACTCGGCTCGCAAACCATTACGGGCTGGAATCTTCTTTCCAAAGCAGCATCTTTCTCTATATACTTACTGTATTCGTCAAGCGTTGTTGCGCCGATACAGTGTAATTCGCCCCTTGCAAGCATCGGCTTTAAAAGATTGCCTGCATCCATGGAGCCTTCGGTCTTTCCTGCGCCGACAATGGTATGAATTTCATCAATAAAGAGAAGGATTTCACCCTCGCTTTTCTTTATTTCATTCAATACCGCTTTTAATCTTTCTTCAAATTCGCCCCTGTATTTTGCGCCTGCGATCAATGCGCCCATATCAAGAGCAAACAGTCTTTTACCTTTCAAATTTGCAGGCACATCGCCTCTGACTATTCTAAGTGCAAGTCCTTCGGCAATTGCGGTTTTACCTACACCCGGTTCACCGATAAGGCAGGGATTGTTTTTCATCTTTCTCGACAGGATTCTGATGACGTTTCTGATTTCGTCGTCTCTGCCGATTACGGGATCTAATTTCTGCTTTTCGGCAAGGGCGGTCAGATCCTGACCGTATTTATTCAGTACGTCATACGTTCCTTCGGGATTATCCGTATTTACCCTCGTATTCCCTCGTACTTGTTTAAGTACATTCAAATACCTGTTTCTTTCTATTGAGTATTTTTTTAATAAGGGTTGTAGCGTTCTGTCGGCCTTCTCGATTAAACCGAGCATCAGATGCTCAACGGAAATATAGCTGTCGCCCATATTATTTGCTTCAACTTCCGCCTGCTTGAGTGCAGATTGAAGTTCCGAGCTCATGTACTTTCCGCCGTCACCGTTTCCTATAACGGCTTCCTTCTTTAATGCGTTCTCTATATCGGCAAGCAACTTATCGGTCTCTACACCCATCATATCGAAAAGTTGTTTGCTTAAATCATCGCTGTCATTCAGCAGCGCATACATCATGTGTATCTGTCCTACAGTCGAATGTCTCCTGCGTTCGGCTTGCTGCTGTGCTTCGTTTATAGCTTCAATACTCTTTTGCGTTAATTTTTCAGCGTTCATATTCTTTCTCCTTTCCGGTAATCGTACGTTGTTAGCACTCTCTTTCTTTGAGTGCTAACAACAGTATAGCACATTTTTCCCGAATGTAAAGGTTTGCCATTAAAAACTCATTATTTTCACACATAATAAACATAAATATGCTGTTTGTACAGTGTTTCAAAAAAATAAAGATGAGTAAAACAAGTTGACAAGTGGGAAGAATTTACTTATAATAGTAAAGTTAAAACGAATATGCAGGAGGCATAACATGGCTGAAACCATTCATCTGACAAGCGAAGGCTACAAGAAGCTGCAAGAGAGACTTGAATATTTAACCACTACACGCAGAGAGGAAATAACCGAGGACATAGCGGTAGCACGTTCATTCGGTGATTTAAGCGAAAACTCTGAATACGACGCCGCAAAGGAAGCGCAGGCTCAAAACGAGAGAGAAATTTTGGAGCTCGAACTCAAACTCAAAAATGCGGTTATAATCGATGAGAGCAACATTGACTCCAGCTTAGTGAGCATGGGCTCATTGGTTCGCATAAGCTTTGTAGGTCTTGGTATGGAGGACGAATACAGGATTGTCGGTTCTGCCGAGGCTGATATTGATGCAACACCCAAAAGCATTTCAAATGATTCGCCCATAGGCGGCGGCTTACTGGGAGCGAAGGTCGGAGAAGAACGTGAAATCGTAACTCCGGGTGGAAATTTGAGAGTCAAGGTTTTGGAAATTAGTCTTTAATACCGTTTACGAAAGCAATAACTATGGAAGAAAATGTAAATAATACCATACAGCAGGGCAGTGAACTTAATGAACTGCTCCAAATAAGAAGAGATAAATTAAACGCACTCGTTGAAGCAGGAAAAGACCCCTATGCTCCGGTCAAGTTTGATCGCAACGCTTACAGTCTCGATATTAAAAACGACTACCGGGCATATGAGCAAAAGGAAGTTGCGCTTGCGGGTCGTATGATGTCAAAGCGAATTATGGGCAAGGCAAGCTTTGCTTCCATTCGCGATGCAAAGGGCGATATTCAGCTTTACATAAGGCGCGATGAAATCGGCGATGAAAGCTACGCTGATTTTAAAACCTATGATATCGGTGACATTATCGGTGTTCACGGTACTGTCTTTACAACAAAAACGGGTGAAATATCCATCCACTGTACAGCCGTTGAAATATTGAGCAAGTCACTTAGACCTCTCCCTGAAAAGTTCCACGGTTTGACGGATGTGGATACACGCTACCGCCGCCGCTATCTCGATTTGATAATGAATCCCGATGTAAGGGAAACATTCATTAAACGCAGCAAAATAACTGCCGAGATCAGACGCTATCTAAACGAACAGGACTTTATAGAAGTCGAAACACCGATTATCGGAACGGTTGCAAGCGGTGCAAATGCAAGACCCTTTATCAGCCACTATAATGCGCTTGATATGGAAGTTTATCTCAGAATAGCAACCGAGCTTCCGCTTAAAATGTGCATAGTCGGTGGTTTGGAAAGGGTTTACGAAATAGGTCATCAGTTCCGTAACGAGGGTATGGACGCAACTCATAACCCCGAATATACCAGTCTTGAATTGTATCAGGCATACACCGACTACAACGGAATGATGGAGCTTGCGGAAAACCTGTTGGCACACTGCGCAAAGAATGTTCTTAACACGACCGTCATTTCTTATAGAGGTCAGCAGATAGACCTTACACCTCCGTTCCGTCGCCAGTCGATGAACGATGCGGTTCTTGAACATACGGGTATCGATTTCTATGCTTGCAAAAACGGCGAGGAGGCAATCGAAAAGGCTAAATCATTGGGACTTGAAATAGAGGATAAAACCGCTTCCGTCGGCAAAATCCTTTTCGCTGCCTTTGATGAATTTGTTGAATCAAAGCTCATTCAGCCTACATTCATTACCGATTATCCCGTTGAGGTTTCACCCCTCACCAAACGTAAAAAGGATAATCCGGGTCTGGTTGAACGCTTTGAACTGTTTATCGCAGGTGCGGAATACTGTAACGCTTTCAGTGAGCTTAACGACCCCATTGATCAGCGTTCACGTTTTGAACAGCAGGCTCAGGAAAAAGCCAAAGGTGATGATGAGGCAATGCCCATAGATGAAAACTTCATCTCCGCTTTGGAATACGGTATGCCCCCCACCGGCGGTATAGGTTTCGGTATTGACAGAATTATTATGTTGCTCACCGATTCACCCTCGATTCGTGACGTACTTCTGTTCCCGACAATGAAGCCGATTGATTGATATGTTATAGCAGCCCAAGATATCGAGTGGTATCTTGAGCTGCTATTTAAATATAAAAAGCTTACCATGGTCTGCATGATTCGGAACTTTTGAATCGGCAGTAAAAAAGTGGGTAGCATGTGATGGCTTTTTGCCTTTATTGTATGAAAACGCAAATATTCAACGACGGCAATAAGGGAGCATCCGTAATTTTCGTAAATCATTATCTTATTTCACAAGGCGGAGCTATGATTATTATTCCGGAAAAATATGTGCCGATGTTTAAGAAATTGCTTGTAGATTATTATGAAGATAATGATACCGGGGAGATTACGGAATTCATGAAAGAGAATTGCATTAAAGCATTATAATCTTTAGGGAACAAATTCTTCAAAATAAGGCTAAAAAATTTCCCCTAAAAATGTTTTGGGTTTAATAACAAAACAAGC
>CAYPXV010000001.1:52839-56190 GCA_964414925.1 uncultured Clostridium sp.
AATAAGGCTAAAAAATTTCCCCTAAAAATGTTTTGGGTTTAATAACAAAACAAGCCATCAAACAGGGTTTAAACTGTCTGATGGCTTTTAAATCTGTAAAAAGTAAATAACGTATGATTGAGCCGCTTTATGGCTGAAAGGGTCAGTCCTCTTTGCCTTCCCAATCTATTTCTTCCTCCTCGGGCTCGGGCTTTTCGTTGACAAGTACGGAAAGTCTCGTGATGCGGAGGTTTTTCAGTTGCTTTACGGTGATTGTCAAATGCTCGAAATCGAAAGTATCGCCCTTTGCGGGATAGCCGCCAAGCTGTTCGATTGCCCAACCGCCGACGGTCGCATTGTCGTCATCGAAATCCTTATCGTCAATTTCAAATTCGTCAAGGAAATCATACACACGCATATCTCCGTCAATTTCATAAACGTTGTCGGAAATTTTTGTAATTTCATTTTCGATTTCATCGGTTTCATCCCATATTTCACCGACAAGACATTCCAAAATATCTTCCATCGTTATAAGACCCATAGTGCCGCCGTACTCGTCCGTGACGATGGCGATATGAATCTTCTTTTGACGCATTTCACGCAGAACCTGGGGAAGAATCGTGGTTTTATGTACAAAACATACGGGCAGTAAATTCGAACGAATATCAATATCTCCGCCTTCGCTCATAACACCGAGAAATTTATTCAGATGAATAACACCGATGATATTGTCAATCGTATCCTCGTATACGGGGATTCTCGAATAGGGAGAGGATTCGATTATGCTTCTTATCTCCGATTCGTCGTCGTCAATATCAATAGCTACCATATCAACACGCGGAGTGATGATTTCATATGCGCAGATATCGGGAAATTCCAGTGCGGACTGGAGTAAATCACTCGTATCTTCGTCGATAACGCCCTCATCCTCAACCGTATCGATTATTTCGGAAAGGTCATCTTCGGTAACGGTATCTTCTTCAACTTTATCCCAATGCCCGGAGAAAAGTCCGACTATCTTCATGACAACCCAAACCACGGGATAAAACAGTATGTAGAAAAATCTAAGCGGTGCGGATACAAGCATACCGAACCGTTCTGGATCGTTTTTAGCGATAATTTTAGGTGCGGTTTCTCCGAAAATAAGCACGAAAACGGTTATGCAGGCAGTGGAAATCGCTGCGGCAACGTTCTCGTTTACCAGTCCTGTTTCGGCAAGAAGCAGAATAAATAACTGCGTCGATAGAGTAGACGATGACAGATTTACAAGGTTGTTGCCTATTAAAATGCTGCCCAGTACACTATCGTAATGGTCGTAAATAAACAGCGCACGCTTTGCACGCTTGCTTCCGGTTTCGTTAAGGTATCTTGTAAGGCGCATTCTGTTTGCGGACGCATAGGAAATCTCCGAGCCGGAAAAGAATGCGGAAAATATAACTAACACCACAAGTGCCACAACATAAATAAGCCAGGTCATACATTGCTCCTTGTCTGTACGGCGTCGGTTTCGTCGAAAATTTCGCCTACAAGTTCTTCGAGAATATCCTCTATGGTGATTATTCCCTTTAATTCACCTTGATCCGATATGAATGCAAGATGCAATTTGTTATGACTCAGTTCGGTCAGCAAATCATCTACATTTGTATCCGAACGCACAAACAGCGGCGTATCGATTAAATCGATAAGCTCCATGTCCTCTCCGTCACGCATGTATGCACGCAGGAACGTTCTTATATTGAGTACACCAACCACTTTTCCTGCTGCATTCAATACAGGGTAGCGAGAGTGATAACCCGATTTTAATTTTTGGTAAATAGTTTGAATCGGAAGGGTAGTAGAGATTGTCTGAACCTTTTCCCACGGTGTAAGGGCTTCGCCCGCCGTTGTTGCGCCAAACTCGAGTGCGTTTGCCATCAGCTCCGCCGTGGATGCTTCGCTGGCTTCATCTTCCTCTCTTTCATCTTTAAAAGAAACTATCATATCCTTCAGGTCTTCCTCCGTTACCGTCGGCTGTTCGGCACGCTTGCCGTTGAACAACTTCTTCAGCATTAATCCTATCCATGTAAAAACAGCGGATAGGGGAGATAAGACTTTCATCAGAACATATAAAGTCTTGCCATAGCGTAGAGCCTGTACTTCACTGCAGGTTTTTGCATGGCATTTGGGAAGCATTTCAGCTATCAAAAAAACAATTATTGTGGTTAAAATTGTGGAAATTACCAACGCAGTATCAAGGCTGCTGCTTGAATAAAACAGCTTCCTTGTGAGCAGTGTGGCAATGGATGCACAGGCAATGTGCATTACATTATTTCCGATTAGAATTGTTGAAAGTGCTTTGTCAAAATTATTGAGTATGTACATAACATACTGCGCTTTCTTATCACCATCCTCGGCACGGGACTTCATTCGAGCCCTATTCGCAGATGCAAGTGCGGTTTCCGCTCCGGCAAAAAATGCACCGCCGGCAATTAACAGCACAATGAGGATGAGATAAACGGCTATGCTACCGAAAGATACATTACTGCCGGTAAGCTCTGCCGCAGTGCATTGAAAAAACGATGAGCTGAGGCATCGCCATATACTGCCATCGTCCATTAAAATTATCAACTCCTTTTTAACAAGATCTATATCGGTAAAACCTGCGGTAATTATAACATGTTAATTCTTTTTTTGCAATAGCCGCAGACAACACGGTGATAAGGTTGCCTGCGGTTCGTAATTATTTTCGTTATTCCAGCTCAAATGCGCCGGTATAGAGTTGATAATAAGTTCCTTTTTCGCCAATCAGTTTATCGTGACTGCCTCTTTCGATAATATGTCCGTGGTCAAGCACCATGATAACATCGGAATTTTGAACAGTGGAAAGTCTGTGGGCAATCACAAATACCGTTCTGCCTTTCATCAGTTTGTCCATGCCGTCCTGTACCAATGCTTCGGTTCGGGTATCGATGGAAGAAGTCGCTTCGTCCAAAATCATGACAGGAGGATCGGATACGGCGGCACGGGCAATGGAAATAAGCTGCCTTTGTCCCTGAGAAAGTCCGCTGCCATCGCCTTTTAATACGGTGTTGTATCCTTGAGGTAACATACGGATAAAACCGTCGGCATTTGCCAGTTTTGCGGCGGCAATGCAGTCTTCGTCGGTTGCATTGGGATTTCCGTAACGAAGATTTTCCATGACAGTTCCCGTAAATAGATTTACATCTTGCAGAACGATGCCCAAGCTGCGGCGAAGGTCAGCTTTTTTAATTTTATTGATGTTGATACCGTCATAGCGAATCTTACCATCTGCAATATCGTAAAAGCGATTGATAAGATTTGTGATGGTGGTCTTACCCGCACCGGTAGCACCTACAAAGGCAATTTTCTGTC
>CAYPXV010000002.1:0-41935 GCA_964414925.1 uncultured Clostridium sp.
GCTGCTATTCAGGGCGGCGTTCTCGGCGGCGAAGTTAAGGACATCCTGCTCCTCGCTGTTACTCCTTTGAGCTTGGGTATTGAAACCCTCGGCGGTGTGTTCACAAAGCTTATTGAACGCAATACCACCATCCCCACCAAGAAGAGCCAGGTATTCTCCACCGCCGCAGACGGTCAGACCAGTGTTGAAATTCATGTACTTCAGGGTGAACGTGAATTTGCACAGTATAATAAGACCCTCGGTAGATTCCAGCTTACAGGTATCGCTCCCGCTCCCAGAGGTGTTCCTCAGATCGAAGTCAGCTTCGATATCGACGCTAACGGTATAGTCCATGTTACCGCTAAAGACCTCGGTACGGGTAATGAGCAGAACATTACCATCACCGCCTCCACAAACCTCAGCGATGATGAGATCAATAAGGCTGTTGAAGAAGCCGAACGTTTCGCTGCCGATGATAAGAAGCGTAAGGAAGAAGTCGAAACCCGTAACCAGGCAGACAGTCTCGTCTATCAGACCGAAAAGACCGTTAAGGAACTCGGCGATAAGATGGATGAAGCAGATAAAGCCAAGATTAATGCGGAAGTCGAGAACGTTAAAAACGCTCTTTCGGGTACGGATGCCGATGCTATTAAGGCAGCAACCGAAAAACTTACCGAAGTTTCTTATGAGGTCTTCGGCAAGATCTATCAGCAGCAGGGCGGTGACAATGCTCAGCAGGCTCAGGGCTTCAATAACAACGCAGGTAATTCCGGCATGAATAACGACGGCGCAGTCGATGCCGATTACGAAGTCGTTGATGACAATAATTAATTCAATAATCAAATGGTTTTATACTTCGCACCGGGTAGGTAGCCTGCCCGGTGCAGGTGCGTAAAAAACCCCACGCTAAATTGACAGAAAGGGGTATGCTATATGGCAACCGCTAAAAGAGATTATTATGAGGTACTCGGCGTCGCCAAGACGGCGAGTGACGATGAGATAAAGCAAGCATATCGTAAGCTTGCAAAAAAATATCATCCGGATCTTAACCCGGGCGATAAGGAAGCGGAAGAAAAATTTAAAGAAGCAAATGAAGCTTACGAAATCCTCTCCGATGCCGATAAGCGTAGTAAATATGACCAGTTCGGTCATGCCGCTTTCGATCCCAACGCAGGCTTTGGTGGCGGCGGTTTCAGCGGTAGCGGATTCAGCGGCAGCTTTACAGGCTTTGATGACATATTAAATTCCATGTTCGGTGGCGGCTTCGGCGGCGGAAGGAGCGGAAGAAGTGATCCCAATGCGCCCATAGACGGCGATGATTTGAGATACAGAGTTACTATTTCGTTCGATGAGGCAGCTTTCGGTTGCGAAAAAACCATAGACTACAGGCGTGAGGAAGTTTGTTCAAGCTGTAACGGCAGCGGTGCAAAACCCGGAACAGGTTCAAAAACCTGTCATGCCTGCGGCGGTAGCGGTCAGATAAGAGTTCAGCAAAACAGCCTGTTCGGTATGGTTCAAACCACTCGTACCTGCGATACCTGCGGCGGTAGCGGACGTATTATCGAAACTCCATGCGAACGCTGCAAGGGCAAGGGTCGTGTAATCCGTAACATGAGTGAAAAAGTCAAAATCCCCGCCGGTATCGATGACGGACAAACCATCCGTGCGTCGGGTAAAGGCGATATGGGTAAAAACGGAGGAAGAAACGGTGATTTGTTCATTACCGTCAGCGTTCGTGACCACAAAAAATTTATCCGTGAAGGCTTTAACCTTTATCAGAATATCACAATTCCGATAACCGTTGCCGTACTCGGCGGCGAGGTGGTAGTGCCTACGCTTAAAGAGGATGTTAAATATCAGATTCCGGCAGGTACTCAGAGCGGAACTACTTTCAGACTTAAAGAACAGGGAATACAAAAGCTTAATTCAACGGGTAAGGGTGATATGTATATCAATGTTGCCGTTGAAATTCCCAAACGTTTGAACGAAAATCAAAAACATCTGTTCACCGCTTTTGCCGAAAGCATGGGTTATGACGGTACTAATGTGAGTGATGAAGGTACGAAAAAGAAAAGGGGAAGGAAAAAGATACTCTGATGCTTAATATGCTTAACAATTCCAAACCCGTCATAGGTATGCTCATTGCCGTCGAACTTTCCGCCGCAAAAAAACGATACGGAAATTCGATGACGGAAATTCCGCATAGGGGATTTGAAATTCATAAGGTCGAAAACGAGAGATACACGCTCTATATCGTCGGCTCGGGTGCGGGCGAAGTTGCGGCTGCCGCCGCATGCCAAATGCTTATATCCGAGTTTAAAGTCGATTTCATCGTCAACTTCGGTGTCGTGGGCGGCTTAACCGATGAAATGAAGGTTGCCAAAGTCTGCGTTGTCGAAAGCGTCGTGAATTATGATTATGATTCTTCCCCGTTTACCGGTCTGGAAAAAGGTAGGCATGTACAGTATGACTCCGTATTTATGAAAACCGATGCAAACTTGGTTGATGCAGCCGTGAAAACAGAACCTTCTCTCAAAAAGGTTATCTGTGCTTCGGGAGATAAATTCATAGCCTCCGCAACCGAAAAAAGTATGCTAAATAAACAGTTCAATGCGGATATATGCGAGATGGAAGCTGCCGGCATTCTTCTTACCTGCGACCGTAACGAAGTTCCGTGCCTTATGATTAAGGCTGTCTCCGATGCGCTTACCGGCGGAGCGGAGCAGTTTAAATGCGAAATAGATCGTTGTGCCGACATCTGTCTCGATACGCTTGACGGTATTGTCGAAAATATGTTTGATTAATTAAATACGCTTTCGGCTCATGCTTTGTTTGCACAATCATGTGCCGAGAGTTTTTTTATAGGTAGCATTAATTTTTTTTCCGATATCTTGATATGCGGGAATTTTTTTGTTATAATAATATTGATAAGCTATAGAGTGGGGTGTGCTATGGATAAAATTAAAACTACCGTTACGCTTGCAGGTCAGCGTTTTAATGTCACGGGTGACAGTGACGAACAACATATCAGAGCAATCGAACAATTGGTTAATTCACGCATTGCCGTAATTGCCGAGGCTTCTCCGCAGCTCGAAATGCGTAATTGTGTTCTGTATGCTATGTTTAATTTGGCGGAGGATTACCTCAAGCTTAAAGCCAATACGGAACAAATCGATACTAAAATTGAGCAGCTCAAGAGCAACATGACTCGTATAGTCAGATCGTCTGCCACTGAAAACGACCAACAGCTGAAATCCGACGATTAATTCTGTCGGACTCGTTTTTGATGTTCCTCATTGCCGCTTCTTTAGTATGCAATGAGGTTTTATTTATTTATGTTTGGAGATTAATATGGAATTGCTTTCACCGGCAGGCAGTATGGACTGCTTAATTGCTGCCGTGCAAAACGGAGCCGACGCCGTTTATTTCGGCGGCGGAAATTTCAATGCAAGACGTTATGCAAATAATTTTTGCGGCGATGAATTGGCTCGTGCTGTCGATTATTGCCACGAAAGAGATGTTAAATGCTATATAACACTGAATACTTTGCTGTTTAACCGTGAACTTATGGGCGCACTGGAGTTTGCCGCAGAGCTTTATTCGCTGGATGTGGATGCTGTGCTTGTTCAGGATATCGGACTTGCTTCGGAATTAAAAAGACAATTGCCGAACTTAACGCTTCACGCCAGTACCCAGATGGGAATCCACAGCTTGGGCGGACTTGAATATGCTCAAAGTCTCGGAATGACCCGTGCGGTCTTAGCAAGAGAAGTGGACTTAAATCAAATACGATATCTTGTCAAAAACAGCAACATAGAGATAGAAACCTTCGCTCACGGCGCATTATGTATGAGCTTTTCGGGAAGTTGCCTGTATTCGTCAATGTCGGGTGAAAGGAGCGGAAACAGAGGTACTTGTGCTCAACCTTGCAGAAAGAGAGCATCCGTATCGGGCAAACCTTCGGACAGTGATTTTTGCCTTTCTCCCAACGATATCTCGATGATTCAATATTTGAATGAACTTCGTGATGCAGGTGTTTCATGTGTCAAAATTGAAGGCAGAATGAAAAAACCCGAGTATGTCGCTGTCGCAACACGCTGCTATCGTGAAGCTCTTGACGGGGCAAGCGCAGCGGATGTAAAAAAACTACAGCAAAAGTTATTTGCTCTGTTTAATCGCGGCGATTTTAACTCCGCTCACCTGTTCGGCGATTCGGTCAAAACCGATAGGGTCGCTTCAAGTAAGCCCGATAAAGAACTTGTTTTAGCTGCCGAGCAGAGCTTTAAAAAAGAAAATAAAAAGAAAAACATTGATTTCACTCTTTCCCTTTCGGTCGGTATGCCTGCTAAATTGACTGCTTGCTTTTCGGATGATAAAGGCATTTGCAAAACGGAACTGTCGGGTGCTGTCGTTCAAAAATCCGAGAAAGTTCAATCGGCTCAGCTATATGCCGACAGACTTGCCAAGCTCGGAGACTATCCCTTTAAGCTCAATAAGTCCAATGTCGAAATGAGCGATGATTGCTTCCTGTCGGCTGCCGATCTTAATTTTCTCCGAAGAAATGCCTGCGATTCGCTTTTACAATCACTGCATCGCAGAAATGAGCTATTGCCTGTTTCAAAGATAACCTTTGAAAACAAACGCATGCTGATTCAAAATAAATTCCTGTATGTTAAAGTTCGCACAGCCGATGAAGCCGAAAAGGCATTGAAACTCGGTGCGGACTATGTGGGAATCGAACCGATTCATTTTTCCGAAAATGAGTTGGTACAACTAAAAAATTTAAATAATAAAGATAGACTTGTCCTCGTTCTTCCAAATGTTCTCATAAACATCGGTGCGGAACAAAAAGCGATGGAATTTGCCAAATCCGATGTTTTCGGCGGTATCGAAATCAATAATATAGGTCAGTGTAATCTTATCGATAAGTTTGCGTTGAGTATAGCCGGTATCGGAATGAATATCATGAACTCCCTCTCATTTGATGAAGCATTGAGGTTGGGATTTAATTACGTAATTCCTTCCCAGGAATTGACAAAGGCTCAGCTCAATGAGATGTGCGCCGTACACTGCGGCAACATCATTTTGTTGATTCACGGCAGAATTCCGCTTATGCATTTGCTCCATTGCCCGGTTAAAGAACATCTGTCCTGTCAAAATTGCAACGGCAATGTCGGTTCGGTTACGGATGAGTCGGGTAGGGAATTTCCGCTGGTTAATACCGCATTTCCCGGTAAATGCCTTGTCCGTATGCTGAATTGCAATACCACCGATTTAATTGATATTTATGATGAAATGCCCGATTGCGCAGGCTCGGTCATGAGTTTTATAGGCGAAGACAGTTCCGCTGTATCCGATAGAATTTCAGCTTTTAAAAGAAAATCCTGCGGTGAACAGGTCGCAAAACTCGACGGCGGAACAAGAGGTCACTGGAACAGAAAGGTTGAATAATTTTTATGATTTCGGAAAAAGTAATAAAAACCCTTGAATATGACAAAATTCTTGCTATGCTCCGCTTGCGCTGCGCCTGCTGCGTAAGTAGGGAGCTGAGCGAACAACTTCGTCCCCTTGATGAGATCGATGAAGTCAATTCCGAATTGAATCTTACTGCGGAGGCGGAGAGCTATTTCATCCGTACAGGAAATTCGCCCGTGGATGATTTCCCCGATGTCAGGTCAACTTTAAAACGAGTTAATGCAGCACTGTACCTTAGTTGCGAGGAGCTGTTGAACGTTGCCAAAGCTCTTAAAGCTATAAGAATTTGCCGTGAACAGCTTGCAACGGAAAGTGAAGAAACCATGCAGCTTTCCTCCCTTGCATCAAACTTGATTTCACATAAGTACATAGAAGACGAGATTCAACGCTGTGTACTTTCGGAAGACGAGCTTTTTGACGGTGCTTCTCCCGCTCTTGCGAGAATAAGACGAAATAAACGTATAGCAAATGAGAAAGTGCGTGAAAAGCTTAACAGCATTATCCGTTCGCAGACTCAATCCAAATATTTGCAGGATCCCATCATTACAATACGAAACGGTCGCTTTGTCATTCCCGTAAAGCAGGAATATCGTTCAAATATTCCGGGTCTTATTCATGACCAGTCGGGCAGCGGACAAACGCTTTTTATCGAGCCTACGGCGGTCGTCGAACTCGGTAACGAATTTAAAAAACTCGTAATCGAAGAACAAGCAGAAGTGGAACGTATATTAACGGAGCTTACGGCTATTATCAAGCCCTCCGCCAATGATATCTACGCAGATCTTATGAAATTGGGCAGAATAGACCTTATCTTTGCTAAGGCTAAGCTTGGCAAGGAGCTTCGCTGCGTACAGCCTAAACTCAATAATAACGGAAAAATTAAAATCGTGAAGGGCAGACATCCCCTCATTCCGAACTATAAAGTTGTACCCACCGATGTTTGGCTCGGAACTGATTTTACAACTTTAATTGTTACAGGCCCTAATACAGGCGGAAAGACCGTTACACTTAAAACAATCGGTCTGTTTACTTTAATGGCACAGTCGGGTATGTTCGTCCCCGCAAATGTCGGTACGGAAATGGCGGTGTTTGAATCCGTCTTTGCCGATATCGGCGACGAACAGAGCATTGAGCAATCATTGTCTACTTTTTCAAGCCATATGAAAAACGTGGTCGGCATTTTAAATGATGCAACCGAAAGTTCGCTTGTCCTGATTGACGAACTCGGTGCGGGTACCGACCCGATTGAAGGTGCTGCGCTTGCTATGAGTATCCTCGAAGAACTTCACAACCGAGGCTGCATTACGGCTGCAACAACTCATTACAGCGAAATTAAAGCTTTTGCTCTTACTCACGACGGCATGGAAAATGCTTCCATGGAGTTTGATGTCGATAAGCTTATGCCAACCTACAGATTGTTTATAGGTATACCGGGAAAGTCGAATGCGTTTGAAATAAGTTCGCGTTTGGGTGTAAGCGACGGCATAATCGATGCGGCAAGAAGGTATTTGAAAAAAGAAGATACGGACTTTGAAGCCGTTATTTCCGATGCGGAACATAAAAGAATCCGTGCGGAAAAGGAGATGGAACAGGCGGAACAGATAAGACTCGAACATGAAAGGCTGAATAAAGAACTTCAAGCTGAAAGAGAAAAATTCGAGCGTGAGCGCAATTCCATGAAACTGAAAGCAAGGGAAGAAGCAAGGGGCATAGTCGATGCGGCAAGACGTGAAATGGAACGTGAAATTGCCGAAATACGTGCCATAAAATCGTTAGATCAACGTGCTGCCGACAGGGTAATTCAGCAGCAGCGTGATTCCTTGCGTAAAAAAGAAGCCGAACTTGCCGAGGAATTGCCGAGCCTTCGTACAGGCGACGGTAAGCCGCCCAAAAGTGTTTTCCCGGGACAGAGCATAAAGGTGCTTAGCTTGGATAAAAAGGGTACTGTCATATCCAAAGTCGATAAAAACGGTGAGTTGACAGTTCAGCTCGGTATCATGAAAATGAAAGTCAGACTGGATGATATTCGCTTGGTTAAAGATGATACTCAACAGCAAAAATCAACTCGTGTTGAATATAATCCCGCAGCTACCGTCGGTTTGGAACTGGATATAAGGGGGATGTTGGTTGATGAAGCAAAGCCTATTGTCGATAAATATCTGTATTCGGCAAAACAACAGGGACTCAGTGAAGTAAATATTATCCACGGCAAGGGTACGGGTGCGCTGCGCAGCGGAATCCAGCAATACCTGAAGCAGCACAGCCTTTGTAAGTCGTTCAGAAACGGAAATTACGGTGAAGGAGATTACGGAGTAACGGTCGTAACAATTAAGTAACCCCCAAATTTTTACATCAACCACCCCTTGCGGAAGGACGTGTGAAAATTTCTGCTTTTTTTCACAAATTTTGCTTGCATACACGCTTGTTTTCGTGTAAAATGACCATGGGTGCGTTTACCCTGCGGTCAGTTTACCGTATGGGTATCGTTTCAGCCGTTATTAAAATCAATTCGGCATGCTTTACGATGCCGATTCATATAGGAGAATACAATGGGTCTTTCGATAGAAATCAGAAAGTTTATTAATTCCAAGCATGTGGGTGAATTTGTGGATGTGACTTTGCCGGGCGAACTTCCGAAAAAACGTTCGGAAATTCGTTCCCAACAGCGTGACAGTGCTGCGATTGAAGATGCAAAGCGCAAAACAAAGGAATTGGCAGGCGCAAAATTAACAGCAGATAAAGCTTTGCGTTCCGCTAAGCAGACACTTTCCAAGACAAAAACGGAGCTTGACAGATGCTCGCTTGAACTTACTCAGCTTGAACAGCAAAAATCTTCGCTGCAACCCGATTTTGATTCCGCTAAAGCTGCGTATGATGCGGCAAGAGAGAATAATAAAAATAAAAGGGCGGAGCTTGAAACCGCAGCAGCCGAACTTAAATCCGCCGAGGAAGAAAAGCGTAAAGCAGAGCAGATTCTAAAGGCCGCTACCGCCGCTACCGAACAGCCGGACGAAAAGCAAAAGCAAACCTTAGAGCAAAATGTCAAATCAGCAGTCGATGCTTTTGATTTTAAACGTACGATGTTCGATGCCGCTAAGGCTGTTGCCGCCGTGGCAGATGAATCGTACAAAAACGAAAAGTCAGCTTACGAGGACCTGAATTCTCAAATGGATAAACTAAATGCTTCCATCCGCTCCGCTCAGTCAAGCAAAACAACTTTGGACAGCAAAATCGAAAAGCTTACCGCAAGAGAAAAAAGTGCGGAGCAGCGTTTGGCTAAACTTGTTCATGAACACGAACAGGCGGAAAAGGAATCACTCGAACTGGAGGGCTCGGTTAAGCCCGTTGAGTCCCGTCATGAAACGGTGCGCTTTCACTACGTCGAATCGGGCACCGGCGAAACGATTATCCTTGTTCACAGCGTGGGACAATCGCTTTATACTTTCAATAAAATAATTGCAAAGCTTGCACATAAATACAACGTCATTGCCGTTGATTTACCCGGTCACGGCTATTCCGATACGCCCGATTCGTTCGAGTTTTCGGTAGATGATTATGCCGAAAGTCTGGCAAGATTTATGGACGCAATGGGAATAGGTACGGCTCATATGCTCGGCTTCTCCATGGGTGCGGATTATGCGATTAAATTTGCCGCAAAACATAAAGAACGTGTCGATAAGCTGATTCTTATAGCTCCGGGCGGCATTACGATGAATATGCCGTTTTCCGTTCGCTTGCTCGAAACAAGTCTGCTCGGTCATTTTGCAGGCAATGTGTTCTCCAAAAAAAGCGTTGCCAAGCTTTTGAACGAATGTACTTTTGACCATACAATACTCAAAGAACATGACATTGAACAATGCTTTAATCCATTACTGAACCCCGATGTCAGATACAGTATCAGACGCTGTGCCAATGCTTTCGATGAGGAAGATGCTTTGGACGAACTTCGTAATGTCGAGGCGGAAACACTTCTGCTCTGGGGTGATGAGGATAAATGGCATCCGCTTGAAATGCGTGATGAGTATTTGGCTTCAATCAAAAATGTTAAATTTAATTTGGTACGCAATTCGGGGCACTTGCCCCATGAAGAACGTGCCGACAGGGTTTGCGAACTCATATTCGATTTTATTCCTACCGGCTATGATTGGGAGAATGTCTGATGCAGTTTGAATTTACGAAAATGCACGGTCTCGGTAATGATATGATTCTGATCGATGACCGTGAAGAAAAAATAAAGGATATTAACTCCTTTGCCGTGGATATCCTGCACAGAAATACGGGCGTGGGTGCGGATAGCCTTCTGATAGTCCGTAACTCCGATGTTGCCGATATCCGTATGCTTATCCTGAATATTGACGGCAGCGAAGCGGAAATGTGCGGAAACGGTATCCGCTGTTTCGTTAAATTCGTTATCGAAAAGGGTATTATTAATTCAAACGAGTTTTCCGTTGAAACTCTTTCGGGTATAAAAAAACCCAAAGCCTATATGGAAAACGGCAAGGTCGTTTCAATCGGTGTCGATATGGGTAAGCCTTTGCTCGATTGTGAATCAATCCCCATTGCCGCCGAAGGCAGGTTCGTCGATAAGAGCCTGTTCTCACATGGAAAACGCTTCAATGTTACAGGCGTTAATACAGGTGTTCCTCATACCGTCGCTTTCGTCGATGACTGCGAACTTATAGATGTCGAATATTACGGAAAGGATATTGAACGATCTCCGATATTCCCCAAAAGAACAAATGTTGACTTCGTTCAGGTCATTGACAGAAACAATATCGTTATGCGTGCATGGGAACGCGGTTGCGGCTGCACCATGTGCTGCGGCACGGGTGCTTGCGCTTGCGTGGTCGCCTGCGTTCTTAACGGAAAAACCGAACGTCATGTTAATGTCCATGTCGAAACAGGTACGCTTGTTATCGATTGGCTCGATAATGATTCTCTGTATATGGCAGGTCCCGCCAAGGTCGTCTGCGAAGGTACTTATTTCCGTGATTGATTTACTCGTAAGTCAAATAATAAGTATATTAAAAAATAACTTTACAAAATAAAAAAACTATGCTAAAGTATGCTTGATATGGCTGATGCTGTATTCAAACTGTATGCTTCGTTATGCGAAACTCCGACGCAATACGCAGCTGACAGGGATATTATAATTAAGGAGGTTCTTTAATAATGGAAAAAGAACGTAAAAACGAAATCATCACTAAGTTCGCCCTTCATGAGGGTGACACCGGTTCCCCCGAGGTTCAGATCGCTCTGCTTACAGAGCGAATCAATCACCTCACTGAGCATCTCAAGACCCATCAGAAGGATAACCACTCCCGTCGCGGTCTGTTGAAGATGGTTGGTAAGCGTCGCGGCTTGCTTAACTACCTCAAGGAAGTCGATATTGAGCGCTACAGAACAATCATCGCTGAGCTCGGAATCAGAAAGTAATTATTGTTGCACTTGAAGGGCGGGGCGGAGTTGCCCGCCTTTCTTTGCAAAATAAGCAGGGAACGGATTTTCCCGTTCGGCTCGGAATACTTTTTCCCCGGAACGGCTGAATCTGTTCCCTGATTCGCAGGGAAGCCTGCATTTTACATTTGTTTACAATTAGAATTGATAGATATTAAAGGAGCATGAATATGCAAAAAAAATTCACACTTGAACTGGCAGGCAGAACAATCGTTGCCGAAACAGGCAAATATGCCGAACAGGCAGGCGGTGCGGTTCTCATTAGCTGCGATAATACCGCTTTGCTCGTTTGCGCCGGTGTTGCACCCCAGCCCCGTGACGGAGCGGATTTCCTCCCTCTGAGCTGTGATTACGAAGAGAAAATGTATGCCGCAGGTAAAATTCCCGGCGGTTTCATTAAAAGAGAAGGTCGTCCCTCCGAAAAGGCTATACTTACCAGCCGTCTTATCGACCGTCCCATCCGTCCCCTTTTCCCCAAGGGTTTCTATAATGACGTTCAGGTCATTGCTACTTGCATGAGCGTTGATAACGATGTTCAGCCCGATATCTTGGCTATGAACGGTGCGTCTTTGGCACTTTCAATCAGCGAAGCCCCCTTTGCAGGTCCTATCGGTGCGGTCAGCGTTGCTTATGTTGACGGAAACTACATCATTAACCCCGACCAGAAACAGCGTGAGGCAAGCCGCCTCCACTTGACCGTTGCAGGTACAAAGGATGCCGTTATGATGGTTGAGGCAGGTGCTAACGAAATTACCGAAAAAGAAATGCTCGATGCCATTTTGATTGGACATGAGTACATCAAAACAATCGTTGCTTGGATTAGCGATATTCAAGCCGAAATAGGTAAGGAGAAGATCGTTCCCGTTATCCATACTCCCGATGAAGAGCTGAAAGCTAAGGTTATCGAATTTGCACGCGAAAAGGTCGAATGGCAGCTCGATACTTTTGACAGAAAAGAACGTGAAGAACGTACAAATGCAGTCAAAAACGAAACCATTGAACATTTCGCCGAGGAATATCCCGATTCCGCAGCCGATATAGATAACATTCTTTACTATTTGATGAAGGAAATCCTTCGTGATAAAATCATCAATAAGGGTATCCGACCCGACGGTCGTACCCATACCCAGATTCGTCCCATCTGGAGCGAAGTAGGTATCCTCCCCCGTACTCACGGCTCCGCTGTGTTTACAAGAGGTCAGACTCAGGTTATGACTATCGCTACCCTCGGTACTTTGGGTGACGGTCAGACCATTGACGGTATCGGTGATGAGGAATTTAAGAGATACATCCATCACTACAATATGCCGCCCTACAGCACAGGCGAAGTTAAACGTCTCGGTAGCCCCGGCAGACGTGAAATAGGTCACGGTGCTCTTGCGGAACGTGCCCTGCTTCCCATGATTCCTTCCGAAGATGAGTTCCCCTACGCTATCAGGCTCGTTTCCGAAGTCGTTTCCAGTAACGGTTCAACTTCACAGGCTTCCATCTGCGGCAGTACCCTCGCTCTCATGGACGCAGGTGTTCCCATCAAAGCTCCCGTTGCGGGTTGCGCAATGGGTCTTATCAAGGATGATAATACGGGAAATATTGCAATCCTTACAGATATCCAGGGTCTTGAAGACTTCATGGGCGATATGGACTTTAAAGTTGCAGGTACCCGTGAGGGTATCACCGCCATACAGATGGATATCAAGATTAAGGGAATCGATGAGCAGATTTTGACTCGTGCGCTTGAACAGGCACGCCAGGGCAGATTGTTCATCCTCGATAGAATGATGGAGACAATTTCAGAACCTCGTAAAGAGCTTTCCGCTTTTGCTCCCCGCATTCTCCAGTTCAGCATCAATCCGGATAAGATTCGTGAGGTTATCGGTAGTGGCGGAAAGACCATTAACGGTATCGTTGCCGAAACCGGTGTTAAAATCGATATCGAAGATGACGGCAGAGTATTTATCGCTTCAACCGATGCCGCTGCTGCCGAAAAGGCTAAGAACATAATCGATAATATCGTTCGTGATATCCAGGTCGGCGATGTCATACTCGGTAAAGTCGTAAATATTCTTCCCATCGGTGCTCAGGTTGAGCTTAAACCCGGTAAAAAGGGTCTTGTACATATCTCAAGACTTGCTAATCGCCGTGTTGAACGTGTTGAGGATGTGGTCTCCGTCGGTGACGAAATCCTCGTCAGAGTTACCGAGATTCGTCCGGACGGAAAAATCGACCTTACTCGTAAAGGTCTTATTCCCGATAATAAATAATTGCTTTTGTGGGCTGAGGCGGATGTATCTGCTTCAGCCTTACTCCTACAATATATTAGAGCAATTCTTGCGCCGTTCGATTTTGAGCTAAGTTTTCTCATTACTTGCTTCGTTACTTCATAAGCTTTATCATCTATTTCCATAAGGTGGGTAAGCTTATGAATAAAAACTCAAATCATCGCAGATACGTCGGAATTATCGTCGTAAATCTATTTCTGGCTTTTATTATCGTCGGCTTGTTTGTTTGCCTTATTAATCCCGGGCTTAACCAAGCGGTGAACGCTTCAGGGTTTCCCGTCTATTACGGCTACGATGACAGATGCGTCGCTCTTGAATGTGCCGTTACATGGGATGCTTCCGCTTTGCCGGATATTCTCGATATCTTAAAACAGCATGACGTCCGTATTACTTTTGCGGTCAGCGGAAAATGGGCGGAGAATAATCCCGACTTGCTTCGCCAAATCAAATCCCTCGGTCATGAAATTGCTACCATGGGCTATGCTCCCGATGAGGACGGTACGGTTGATTTCGTTGAAAATGATGTGGCTAAATCCTGCAATATCATTTATAATGAAACGGGTTCCTTTCCGTCACTTTATTGCTTGGGCAGCAGGGATACCGCCGTTTCAACGGTCGCTGCCTCAAAATGCGATTTGATTCCCGTTAAATGTACTTTGGATATCCTCTGTGCAAACGGAAACTGCGATGACATAATTAAGCGCATTTGTGCTAACACTAATGTCGGTAACATTCTTTTGGTTACCCCCACCGGCGCTTTCTTAAATGCGTTGCCGAATATCTTGCTCTTTTTTGAAAACGAAGGGCTGTCTGTCTCGACAGTAGGCAGTATTATTTGTAGTTAGTTTGCTTTTATTGTAAACATCTGAAAGGATAAAAATGATTGTAAAAAAATGCTTACCGAATGGTTTAAGAATAGTTTGTGAACCCATGCAGGGCTTCCGCTCCGTTTCAATCAGCGTATGGGTTGCCGCAGGCTCCGTTTATGAGTCCGATGCCGAAAACGGAATATCGCATTTTATTGAACATATGCTCTTTAAGGGTACTAACAAGCGTTCTGCCGGTGATATTGCGGAACAGGGTGATATAATTGGCGGAAACCTCAATGCCTTTACTTCAAAAGAGTATACTTGCTTCTACACTAAGGTTTTGGATGATAATTTGGAGTTCGCACTGGAGCTTCTCTCCGATATTATCTGTAACTCCAAACTCGATAACGATGATATCGAAAGGGAAAAGGGCGTCGTATTGGAAGAAATTGCAATGAACAACGACTCTCCGGAGGATCTGGCGCAGGAACTGCTTTGTCAAAACTTCTTCCTCGGTAACTCCTTGGCTGCTCCCATTCTCGGAAATGAAGATACCGTAAAGAGCTTTAATCGCCATATGCTGGTCGATTACATGCAAAGAATGTATCGTCCGTCAAATATGGTCATTTCCGTCGCAGGCAGTGTAGATGCACAATCCTTTATTCCACTCGTTGAAAAATACTTCTCGATGAGCGAACCTGTAGCCGGCAACATTAATTCCGTCGAACCCTCCTATGCCGTTAAAGATGATGGATTGAAACTCGTTCTGAAACAAAAGGACATAGAACAGGCGCATATCAGCTTAGGCTTTAAAGGCTTTCCTATTCTGGAAGACGGTTACTTCCCGATGGTCGTACTTAATAATGCCGTCGGCGGCAGTATGAGTTCAAGACTTTTCCAATCTATTCGAGAAAATAACGGTTTGGCATACTCCGTTTATTCTTCACCTGCTTCATTTGCCAAAACAGGCTATTTTGCTCTCTATGCAGGCACTGCTCAATCACGACTTTTGGCTGTTACGGAACTTATGCTAAGCGAATATAAAAAGATTGCGCAAAACGGCATAACTTCGGTCGAACTTGAAAGAGCCCGAAAACAACTCAAGAGCAGCTATCTGTTGGGCTTGGAAAATACTTCTTCCCGTGCTTCCTCAAACGGAAGAAATACTTTGATGGGCATTCCTTTATATTCGGGAGACGAAATAATCGAAAAGCTCTATTCCGTTTCTTTGAATTCCATTAACGAGATTCTGCCCGTTATCTGCGATTTTAAAAATATGACCGCTGTTGTCGTTGGCAATGTCGAATCGTATAAAAATGACCTCGATAAACTGCTTGCGCCATATGTAGGTTGACGATAGGTGATAAAATGGATAAGCTCGATAAAATCTTTCAAATGCAAAAATTACTTGATGATGACATAATCTCAAGACGAAACCTTGATTTTTCTACCGAGGAGTGGATGCAAAAAGAAGTGCTTGCCATGCTCAGTGAGCTTAGTGAAGTGCTTGATGAAGTCAATTTCAAATGGTGGAAAAATAAAAAACCCCTCGATTCCGATGCCTTGAAAGGAGAACTGGTTGATATACTGCATTTTTTTGTAAGTATGTGCCTTCACTCGGGCATGAATGCGGACGAGCTGTTTGACAGATATCTGGATAAAAATAAGGAAAACTTCGATAGGCAGTATGGACGAAGCGAAAAAAAGGGATACGAAGTTGTAGATGGACAGAGTTAAGGTTAGGCTTAAAAAGAAATATGTTGTCAGACGTCTTGCCGTCGCAGTGATGGCAATTGTTTTCATCTGCATTGTCATTGCGCTGATTATAAGATTGTCGGGGTATCAAGCTCAAATGAGCTTTGACGAAATGAGTGTCCATTCATCTCATAATGCCGTTATTATCAGGGATGAAAAGGTCTATACCGGAGTGAAATATTCAAGAGCCGATTACCTTGTTCCCGAAGCAAGCGAAGTGGAAGAAGGTACTCACATCATGAACCTGTATAAACAGGGCTACAGCGACAGCATGAATATTCTGATCCAGCAATTGAGTATGCAAATCTACGAAGCTCAAATGGAACAATTGGGCGATGTAAAGGACAATACCCTTGTCGGCTATAACGAAGCTATTGACGCTATCAGAATGCGAATTGCCAACGCCGCTTTGAACGAAAGCGAAGACTCCATAAACGAACTTGAAAAGCAGTTGATCCAAAAGATGGACGAACGTCGTGATTACCTTAAATCAATACTTCAGCCGACGGAAAAACTCAAAAATCTCTATGATAGAGAGGAACAGGCGCGTCAAGATATGCAGACCTGGCAAATTGATGTCGAATGTGAAGGCTCGGGTATAGTCAGCTTCTATTCGGATGGCTACGAAAATGCTATTAATAAGGACAAGCTCAATATCATCTCCGCTCCTATCCTGTCAAATGCTTTGAAAAAGAAAAGCGCAGTCGCCTGGATGGCGGAAAACGAAACCTTTACATACAGAATCATTAATCCCAATGAATGGTATTGTGCTTTCTTGACAGATGTTAAAGATTCTCTCCGATTGGCTCAGGACGAAACCTATAATGTAGCTATAGACGGTTACGGCAGTTATAAAGCAAAAGCTCTCAAATGCGTTATCAGTGGTGATAAAGTCATAAACATCCTGCAAATTAACGATGAACTCGGTGAGCTTAAATATGTCAGAAACGTCAGCGTCGAAATTACCGCATCATTTGCAGGGGCTAAGGTCAATAACACTGCCGTCATCAATGATGAAAACGGTCAGTTCATCGATGTTATGAAGAACGGTAATAAAACCCGTACTCCCATAGAGGTGCTTGCCGTCAGCGGTGACTATGCAATCGTTAAATCCTTATCGGATGAAATTAATTTTGATTCGGGGGTGAAATATTGGATACCGAAGAAAGATATTCTGAAATCGTTGAAAGATTAAATAATGTAAGGCAAAGAGTTGACGATGCCGTAAAACAGGCAGGACGCAATGATGAGGTTAAGCTCATAGCCGTTACCAAGTTTGTCGAGATCGAAAGAATCTTGCCTGCGGTTAAGGCGGGTATTTCGGAAGTTGGCGAAAACAGAGCGCAGGAGCTTACGGATAAGCTTGAATTTTTTAACTCATATTCTCTGAAAAAGCACTTTATCGGAACGCTGCAAACGAACAAAGTTAAGTATCTTGTCGGCAATGTCGATCTGATTCAGTCGGTGGACAGGGAAGCAGTGCTTACCGAAATCAATAGACTTGCATTGAAAAAACACCTGGTTCAACCGATATTGATTGAAGTTAATATAGGTGGCGAGAATCAGAAATCGGGCGTTGCCGTCGATGAACTTAAAAACCTTTTGAGCATCGCATCCGATATGCCGGGTGTTTTCGTTAAAGGCTTGATGTGTATTCCGCCTGCCGTTGCCGAAAAAGAGGCTCGTCTTTACTTTGCTCAAATGAGAGAGCTGTTTGAAAAAATGAAGAATTATGAATCCGACAATATTCGTATGCAGGAGCTGTCGATGGGAATGAGCGGTGATTATTATTCCGCTATATTGGAAGGTGCTACATATGTCAGGGTCGGAAGTGCTATATTCGGACAAAGAAATTATAATAAAAAATAATCATCGGAGGAATTATTATCATGAGCGTGATTGACAAGGTTAAAAATTTTTTCGGCTCGGGCGAGGATATTTACGAAGAAGTGGAGTGCGTTGAAGTGGAACAGGAGCAGCCCGTAAAAATCGTCAATTCAAGAGCCAACAGACAAAACTCAAACCAGGGTAACATCGTCAATTTTAAGGGCAGATACGAAGCAAACGGTTCAAAGCTCATCGTTTACAGACCCGTGAGCTATGAGGATGTTAATAATGTCATCCAGTATCTCAAAAACGATCAGCCTATCATCGTCAATATGGAGAAACTCAATAAGGAAGTCGCTCAGCGTATCCTTGATGTTATCTACGGCGCAATCTGTGCTGTTGACGGAAAACTCTATAAGGTCAACGGAAGAATCTTCATAGCGTCCCCCGCCGGTTGCGATGTCGTCGGCAGCGGCATAGTGTATTAATGCCAAATGACCAGAGAAGAAATAATTACAAAAAAATTTCCACATTCCCTGTTTGGCTATGACATTGCGGCTGTGGATAAGTTTCTTGATGAAATAATCAGAGAAATGGACAGACTCCATGCCGAACTTTCAGGTCTAACAAGGGAACTTTCGGGCAGTACCGCCGAATCCGTTATTGAAGAAGCAGACCGCATAGAGCTTATGGAACGAGAACAAAAATCAAAACCCGTACAGACTCCGATAAAGGATGATACTTATTCGAATTTTGTACCCGACGATAAAATTTAAGTAAACAAAAGACTGAATTACATTCGCTGTTTTCAGTCTTTTTCTTTCATTCATTTTAGTTTTTTTTACCATTCTCAGGGAATAATCTTAATAGGGAAGATTATCCCTCCTTAAAAATGAAATGGAGAATAAAATGATTAGAAAAACTATTGCTGCGGATATCGGTTCGAAATCTATCAAGCTCGGTATTGAAAATAATTTCGAAAGGTGCATCATAACCGAAGAAAGTTGTATAGTTGTCAATAATGATGAAGCCATAGTCGGGAACGCTGCACTGGACTATAACGAACGTATTTACCCGATTCAAAATGGGAATGTCGCAAATCCAAAGCTTGCCGCTATCCTTTTGCGAATGCTTATTCGTGAAAGACTAAATAATATTAAACCGTGGCAAATCGATCTGAATATCGCCGTGCCAGAATCGTTTTCTGACGATAAACGTGAACAAATAGTGCGCATGAGTGAAAATATGGGCTATAAACATATTGCTTTCTATAATGCCATGTTCGCTGCCGCACTCGGTGCGGGAATTGATATCTACAGCGGTTATGCCAATCTTATCGTTGATTTAGGTGCGCAGAAAAATATCGTCGCCGCTGTTGCCAATGGCGGTATCCTCTGTGAACAGGTTCATGACGGTGGCGGACATATCCTGAATAATTTGATTGTATCGTTCATTCGCAATGAGTACGGCTTGATAATCGGAAATGCTGCTGCCGAGTTTGTCAAGTCAGTGTTTGATAACGACTCGGTAAAGGTGGTCGGAATAAACTCGTTCGACGGTTCGATTGGACAAATCGAACTACAGCGTAAACATATAAATCATTTAACCGACTTGGCGGCAAAGATAATTGCGGAGCAAATAATCGGGACGTTCGAATCCCTTCAACCCGATGCAGCCTCGGATATCTTCGATAACGGTATTACACTTGTCGGCGGCGGGGCTTTGCTTTTCGGTTTGGAAAGAAGATTGGAGCAAATGATAGGTATTCGTGTAAAAATCTCACATAACAATTTTACTGCCGCTGTCGATGGATTTTTCGAAAAAAAGAAACTGCCCGAGAACTTTCGAGTTCGAGCAGTTAAGGCTTATTTATAACGATGTTTTATCGTGTTGATTCCGTAGTGAACGCAGGCAACAAATGTTGCCGCAAGGGCGATTATGTATACATATTGATATTGGCTAAACATCCCCCATAGTATGTTGCAATAGGTCATCGCTACGGATATTGCAAACAGTCCTGTGGCTATTTTTCCGAACCAGTCGGAATAAACAACAATCTTTTTAAAGAATAATATTGCCGATACCGCTATTTGCAAAAACTCCAATGTCGCTATGGCTATTATAATCCATAAGTCCAATCTGTTGTCGATGAAAAAACATATGAGGACGGCAAGCAGCAGCATCTTGTCAGCTAACGGGTCGAGCACCTTTCCTATCTTTGTTATCCAATTATTGCGTCTGGCAAGGTATCCGTCAAGTACGTCCGAAAAAAACGCAACGGCATATGTCGCTATGCTTAGTACATACTGCCCCTGCAAGAAAAAGTAAACATAAACGCCTACAAGTATTATTCTGAACACTGTGAGAATATTAGGTATGCTTTTCAAATTAAACCTCCTAAATTAAATCTCAAATAATCATATAACAAATTGAGTAAGCCATAAGCCGAGTTCTGTTTATGTGACCATCTATCTTGACGCCCGGTTACCCATGCGTTCCAGCGATTACGGGGAGCGTGACGAGCAGCCATTAATTGCTCCCATTTCAATCTTGCTCCGAGTGGGGTTTACATTGCCACCCGGGTTACCTCGGGTGCGGTGAGCTCTTACCTCGCCTTTCCATCCTTACCGACTTGTCGGCGGTTTATTTCTGTTGCACTTTCCTTGAAGTCGCCTCCACCGGATGTTATCCGGCACTCTGCTCTGAGGAGCTCGGACTTTCCTCACCCTGATAAGGTGCGGTCACTTGTCTTACTCAATTCGTTATCGATATTTTCACCGATAGGTCAGTTTTCTTTACCGACTATCGGCTTTATTCGTTACTTTGACGGAATCAATATCCTTCCGCAATACTCGCACAATACCATCGTATCGCCTATGTTTTGCACGTTATGTATGGTCGATGATGAAAGCGATATGTGACAGCCCCCGCAGGTTCCTCCTTCGAGCTTCGCTACGGGGTTCGAAACTGCATCCCTTAATGATATGTACTTGTTCACTAAATCTGCAGGTACGTCGGCACGCTTTTTGCGAATGTTTGCCATTAAACGATCCGCTTCGGGTGCTGCTTGGGCTTTTTCTTCGTTATGTAACTTCAATGCAGCATCTCGTGCTTTGGTTGCCGCATTGAGATTTGCATACGTATCGTTTATGGTCGTTTGAGCATCGTTGCACCATTTAACCAATGCATTCAAATTCTGCGCTAGTCTTCTTGATTCCGAATTTAATGCTTCAATCGATTTTTTTGAATCCTTAACTTCAACCGCAAGCGTCTGTTCGTCGTTCAACATCGATTCAAGTTCCGCACTTTCAAGCTTGAGTCGCTTTTCCAGGTCAACAAGCTTTTGCGAATACTCACGTATAAGTGCAGCCTTTTTTTCAAATTGAGCAGATATTCTGTTGAGCGATTCGGTGTAGTTCTTGCATGCTCTCTTTTGCTTAAAGTATTCCTTATAGCTTGGGGTTGATTTTAATTTGTCGTTGAGTACGGCAAGCAATTGATTTGCTTCATGATACTCCCATAATGCTTCCCACTGATTCATTTTTTCCTCCTTATCTCAATTCTTTTTATAATTACTTTATAGTTCTGAATATCGGACTGTCGGTTTGCGCACGGACAAATTCCACATCGCTTGCCGTCGATTTAAGATATTCGATGAGCGGATCTATAACTACGGCTTCGGTCTCGTAATGACCTCCGACCGCAATGCTCAAGCCTATATGCTCCGCTTCGATGGCTTGATTATGTTTGCATTCGCCTGTAATGTAAAGCTCCGCACCGCTTTTTACGGCAAGCTCATATTCGCTTCCTCCCGAACCTCCCATTACGGCTACAGTCTGTATCATTCTGTTCTTTCCGCTAAAGTGAAACTTAGCGCGCAGAACCTTTTCGGCAAAAGAAATATAATCCTCAAGCATGATTGGATTTTCAAGCTTACCGATTCGCATTATGCCTTCTTCGCCGACAGGCACGGAAGAAGTTATCTTCAGACACTTGCACAGTTGGTAGTTTACACCTCTTGCTGCTGCGTCAAGATTTGTATGTGCTGCGTACAATCCTATGCCGTGCCTTATAAGCGTGTATATGGGAGCGGTTACCGCTCCGTCCGGAAGTATACGCTTGATTGCATTGAATGGGAGAGGATGATGGGTCAGAACCATATCACAGGACTTATTTACCGCTTCGTCCGCTACGCTCAATGTACAATCGAGTGCAACAAGTACCCTGTTAATTTCCTTGCGCTCAGTGCCGATGAGAAGACCGACATTGTCAAATCCGAGTGCTTTATCGCTTGGTGCAAAGTTCTCCACGGTAGCAATAAAATCATTCAACTTCATGTCGTTTTCCCTCCCTGTTTCTTATATGCTCTAAAATAATTTCAACGTTCTTTACTTCGTCGTAAAGTTTATTCGGCGCTCCGCTTCCGGCTTTGAGTAGCTTCGCTTTCATTATATTGAGATACCTTTCGAGCATCGGCTGCATGAGTTCGTCACCGCTTTTGTAACACTGTGCGCCGAATTGAAAATATCCCTGCGGCCAGAAATCGGGCAGTTCATCCGCTTCGCCCGGCTCAGCCGCTAACAACTGGTAATATCTTCCTGCGTCGAATACTATACGCTCCGCAACTATTTTATAACCATGCGTGTAAAGATATTCCCTCAGCTCCGCTTCGCCGCGCATCGGCTGCGTTATAATCCGCTTGAGACTATGTGAATAATCGACTTGTGCATCGAGAATATTCGCTATCAACTCTCCGCCCATTCCGAGCAGCACGGCACAATCCGCCTGAAATTCGGTTAAACCTTCCATTCCGTTGCAGCATATTGTGATGAGCTTTTCTTCATAGCCGCATGATTGAGCTAATATTTCGGCTTTATGTAGGGACGCCGAGCTTATATCGCTTGCAATAACCTTTTCGGTAATGCCCCGTTCGATTAATGCAACGGATAATTTTCCGTGGTCACAGCCGATATCGAGAATACAATTAAAACGCTCCTTATGATTATAAGAAATAAGCTCCAACGCAGCTTTTAATCTCGGAGTCAATGTAAGGCTCACTTCAGGCCTCCAATATTAAATATTGCCGATACGCCATGAAAAGTCCGAGGACTCGACCGATGCGAATCCTTGGACTTGATTTTCATTGCTCTTTAATGAAGCTTAGCAACGCTCCATATATTCACCCGTACGGGTATCAACACGAATACGATCACCCTCGTTTACGAAAAGAGGAACGTTGATTTTGTATCCGGTCTCAAGCACTGCCGGCTTGGTTGTTCCGGTTGCGGTATCACCCTTGAAGCCGGGCTCTGTTTCGGTTACGGTCAGCTCAACAAAGTTGGGTGCCGCAACGGAGAATGCATTGCCCTTGTAGAAACGAATGGTTACATTTGAGTTCTCGACAATGTAGTTGATTGCATCTTCAACCTGCTCATGGTTGAGCTCGAGTTGCTCATAGCTCTCGTTATCCATGAAATAGTAAAGGTCACCGTCGGTGTACAAATACTGCATTTCACGTGTTTCAATATGTGCTGTCGGATATTTGTCGGTGGGGCTGAATGTCTTTTCGAGAACAGCTCCCGTCATGACGTTCTTAAGTCTTGTACGGACAAATGCCGCACCCTTTCCCGGCTTAACGTGCTGGAAGTCGGCAATGCTCCATACCTGTCCGTCAATTTCTACTGTGATGCCTTTTCTGAAATCACCTGCTAAAATCATGATATTTACCTCCATAGGTTATTTTTATTATTCTCTGTATGCAGAATATCATTCCGATGCGGTCGTATTAAGACCATCCTAACATGAACATATCCTGTTATCACTGCGTATCCTGCAAACCCACACTTCATTTTACCACAAATACCATCGAATAAACAAGATGCTTTTTTAATTTTTTATCCCTTTTAACCATCTTCATCGTAAAAAACACGGATATATTTAATCAAAAACGGAATAAAGATATATTGCACGTCGGTAATCAATCTTTTTTTCACCGAGCTATTTAAAAAAAGGTTCAAGTGTAGTATAATCAAATGGATTGTGTGTAGATATAAATGAGCAGCACAAAAGGAGGATTATATGTGCGGAATAATCGGATACGTCGGCAGTAAAGGCGCAAAGGACATATTGCTCGACTCACTTGAAAAGCTTGAGTACAGAGGCTATGACTCGGCAGGTGTTGCTTTTGCGGCAAAGAGTGGAATAGACATTTATAAAACACGTGGAAGAATTTCCAAGCTTCGTGAAATAATGAGTGATTGCGACAGGCAAAAACTCGAAAGCTACACCGTGGGTATAGGTCATACTCGTTGGGCAACTCATGGCGAGCCCAGCGACAGCAATTCCCATCCCCATCTTTCAAAGAGCGGTAAGGTTGCGGTCGTTCATAACGGCATTATAGAAAATTACCTGGAACTAAGGAACTTCCTTATAGAACACGGACATACCTTCGCTTCCGAAACCGACTCGGAGGTAGTGTCGGAGCTTATCGATTATTACTATAACGGCGATCCCGTTTCGGCTGTCAGAAAAGCTGAAATGCTGCTACAGGGTTCGTATGCTCTGGGTATTCTGTTCAGCGATTACCCCTGGCAACTGATTGCCCTGCGTAAGGACGGACCGCTAATTATCGGTTTGGGCGAAGGAGAAAACTATATCGCTTCCGATATCCCCGCAATTTTAAAACATACCCGCAGCATCTTCCGTCTCGGCGAAAGAGAGCTTGCTATTTTGACTAAGGACGGCGTTACCGTCATGGATAGCTACGGCGAAAGCGTAAGCCATGAAATTGAACATGTGGATTGGGATGTCGATGCGGCGGAAAAGGGCGGCTATCCCCATTTCATGATAAAGGAAATAATGGAGCAGCCCGATGTCATTGCCAAAACCATTGCGTCCCGAATAAAAAACGGTAAGATCTCGCTTGACTTTAAGCATATAGACGATGAGGCACTCAAAAATATCAATTCCATTAAAATCGTTGCTTGCGGAAGTGCGTATCATGTCGGCGTGGTGGCTAAGTATTTTATGAAGAAAACACTCCGCATTCCCGTCGAAGCGGAGCTTGCAAGCGAATTTCGCTATGATGACCCCATAGTCGATGAGCATACCCTCATTGTTATCATAAGTCAATCGGGCGAAACCCTCGATACCCTCTATGCTCTCAGAGAAGCTCGTGCAAGGGGCGCAAGAAGTGTTTCCATTGTAAACGTTGTCGCAAGCTCAATCGCAAACGAGAGTGAGGAAGTTCTCTATACATTGGCAGGTCCCGAAATTGCCGTTGCAACAACAAAGGCTTACAGTTCCCAGCTGATACTTATGCACCTGCTTAATTGGAAAATCGCACAGGCAAGGGGCATGATGAGAGAGACGGATGTAATGAATTCCGTTGAAGGATTGAAAAACGTTCCTGCTCTTTTAACCGAAATGCTGAAAGATGTTTCCCAAATTCAGTACCTTGCTTCACTGTTCTTTAATTCTCAGAACTTCTTCTTTATAGGAAGAAACGTTGATTATGCGCTTTCGCTTGAAGCATCACTGAAATTGAAGGAAATTTCTTATATTCATTCCGATGCCTATGCGGCAGGCGAATTAAAACACGGCACTATTTCTTTGATTGAAGAAGGTACGCCGATAATAGCCCTTTGTACCTACCGACCTCTGCTCGATAAAATGCTTTCTAATATTAAAGAGGTCAAAGCAAGAGGTGCTAAGGTTATCGCCCTTGTAAATCATGATGATACCGAAATAGAAAAGGTTGCCGATTATGTGATAAGAATACCCCTTTGCAGTGAAGACGCAGTACCGTCATTGACAATTGTTCCGCTGCAATTGTTGGCGTATTATATCGCTTCGCATAAGGGCTGCGATATCGATAAACCCAGAAACCTTGCCAAATCGGTCACGGTAGAGTAGGAGGAGTCAATTGTTTATAACCGAATTGATTGAGAAAAAAAGAGACGGCTTCGCTCACACAAAACAGGAACTTGAGTTCATCATTAAAGGTGTTGTTGACGGCTCTATAGCCGATTATCAGCTTACAGCCTGGATGATGGCGGTCTGCTGCCGCGGAATGACCGATGAGGAAACGGCATACTTGACCCTTGCAATGATGAATTCGGGCGATGTCGTCGATTTATCCGACCTTGACGGTGTAAAGGTGGATAAACATTCCACAGGCGGTGTGGGAGATACTACAACTCTTATCGTCGCTCCCCTTGTTGCCGCTTGCGGCGGCACTGTCGCCAAAATGAGCGGCAGAGGTCTTGCGCACTCGGGCGGAACGCTCGATAAGCTTGAATCCGTTCCCGGCGTCTGCGTTGAGCAGAGTTTGGAAAACTTTAAAAATATCATAAGAAAAATCGGTGTCTGCGTTATAGGACAGTCGGGTAATCTCGACCCTGCGGATAAACGTATGTATGCACTTCGTGATGTCAGCGGTACTGTCGCCTGTATTCCGCTTATCGCTTCAAGCATAATGAGTAAAAAACTTGCCGCCGGTTCGCAGGCAATAGTTCTTGATGTCAAGTTCGGTCAGGGTGCTTTTATGCACACATTCGAAGATGCCGAGAAATTGGCAAGATGTATGGTTGATATCGGTAAAAAACTCAACAGGCAGACTGTTGCCGTTATAACCGACATGAACCGCCCACTCGGTATGGCTGTCGGTAACGGTCTTGAAATGCGAGAGGCTATTCAGGCACTTAACGGACAGATTGATGAGGATGACCCGCTGATGAAGGTAAGCTTCGTTCTTGCGGAGAAAATGTTGGTTTTGTCACATTTGGCAAAGGATAGCACCGAGGCACATCAAATGCTTGCCGATGCCGTTAAAAGCGGAAAGGCGGCGAACAGACTCAGAACCATGCTCGAACTTATGGGCGGTGACGTTTCGTTCTTTGATTGCCCCGATAAGCTTGTCAATGCACGAAAAGTCGTTTCGCTTGGCGCAGCCGAATCGGGTTTTATAAGCGGTATCGATGCTAAAAGCATCGGACTTGCCGCCCTTGCTCTGGGTGCGGGACGTAAAGTCGTTACCGATAAAATCGACCCTGCCGTCGGTGTTTTGATGAATAAACGCTGTGGTGATTGCGTTGAAAAAGGTGAGACTTTAGCTTATTTGTATGTAAATGACGAAACTAACCTCAGTCAGGCTGTTGAACTGATTGATAATGCCGTTTCCGTCTCAAATGTCGAAGCGGAAAATAAACCCTTGATTTATAAGATTATTGAGTGAAATATGAAAACCAGTGATTTTTATTACGATTTACCCAAAGAGCTTATAGCGCAGTATCCCATTGAGGATCGCTCCGGTTCAAGACTTCTTGTCTATAACAGGGAAAAAAGAACCATAGAGGATAAAATCTTTACCGATATAATCGATTACCTCAATCCCGGAGACGTGCTTGTCAGAAATGATACCAGGGTGATCCCAGCAAGGATTATCGCTCATCGTGAACAGACGGGCGGTACGATGGAATTTCTGCTTCTTAACCGCATTGAAGGTAACAAGTGGGAATGTCTTGCCAAACCAGGTCGCCGTGCCAAATCGGGTCTTACCTTTAAAGTCAGTGATGAACTGTATGTAAAGGTATTAGATACGCTTCAGGACGGAAATAAAATCGTCGAGCTTGAATATGACGGAATTTTGGAAGAAATTCTCGATAGGGCAGGCGAGATGCCTTTGCCGCCCTATATCACTCAAAAACTTGACGATAAAACCCGTTATCAAACCGTCTATGCAAAGGAAAACGGTTCGGCTGCCGCACCTACCGCAGGACTGCATTTCACCCCTCAACTTCTTGAACGCATACAGGATAAGGGCGTTGAAATCGTGGATGTACTCCTTCATGTGGGCTTAGGTACTTTCAGACCCGTTTCCGTCGAAAATGTCGAAGAACATCATATGCACTCGGAATATTATCGTTGTACAAAGGAGGCGGCTGATAAAATCAATGCCGCAAGAAAAAGCGGCGGCAGAATCGTTGCCGTCGGAACTACCAGTTGCAGAACGCTTGAAAGTATTACCGATGAAAACGGTATCGTACATCCGGGCAGCGGTATGACAGATATCTTTATTACTCCCGGTTATAGGTTTAAGGCTGTCGATGCTCTTATTACCAATTTCCATTTGCCCGAGTCAACCCTTATGATGCTCGTTTCCGCATTTGCTTCCAAGGAGGAGGTCATGAAGGTTTATGACCATGCCGTTAAACAAAAATATCGCTTCTTCTCCTTCGGCGATGCTTCATTATTTTATTAGGTAAAGGATTTTCTTATGGATAAACCCGTTTATTATGAACCGATTTCGGTGTGCAGCCAGTCGGGTGCCAGGCTCGGCAGATTGCATACTCCGCATGGCGTTATCGATACTCCGTGCTTTATGGCTGTAGGCACACAAGCAACAGTCAAAGCTATGACTCCCAGAGACCTTAAAGAGGTCGGCGCAGGCATAGTTCTTTCAAATACCTATCATCTGTTTTTAAGACCCGGACATGAACTGGTTCGTGAAGCAGGCGGTTTGCATGAGTTCAGTCGTTGGGATGGACCAATGCTTACCGACAGCGGCGGATTTCAGGTGTTCAGCCTTGCCGCAATGAATAAAATTCGTGAGGACGGTGTTGAATTTCATTCCCATATCGACGGAAGAAAACTGTTCTTTACACCCGAATATGTCATGGAAATAGAACAGGCTTTGGGTGCCGATATAGCTATGGCATTCGATGAATGTGCCCCTGCCGATTGCGATAAAAACTATGCCGTTCAAGCTATGAACAGAACTCATCGCTGGGCAGAACGCTGTAAATTGAGCCACCATCGTGAGGATCAGGCTCTGTTCGGAATAGTTCAGGGCGGTATGTTTAAGGACTTGAGAATAGAAAGTGCCAAGACCCTTGCCGCTATGGATTTTCCCGGTTACGGTATCGGCGGTTTGAGCGTCGGTGAACCTAAACCCGTGATGTATGAAATGCTCGAAAATCTTATGCCCTTCCTCCCTGCGGACAAGCCCCATTACCTCATGGGCGTAGGAAGTCCCGATTGCCTTGTGGAAGGTGCAATACGAGGTATCGATATGTTCGATTGCGTTCTTCAAACCCGTTCCGCTCGTAACGGTCTTGCCCTTACCTTCGAGGGCAAAAAGATGCTCAGAAATGCTCAGTTTGCGCATGACTTCTCTCCGATTGAGGAGGATTGCGACTGCTATGCTTGCCGTAACTTCTCCCGTGCTTATATTCGTCACCTTATCAAAGCAGGAGAAATACTTGCCGCAGAGCTTATCACAATGCATAACCTCCGCTTTACCTACAGGCTTATGGAGGGAATAAGGGACGCTATTCGTAATAACCGTCTGCTCGACTATCGCAGAGAATTGATTGAAAGAGGAACGTTCAATTGATAAAGCAGATTGTTGTTAAGTCGGAGTCCGAAATGCTTCGTCTCGGGAAGAACGTTGCGAATTTACTTTCAAGCGGTGACTTTATCGCACTGTTCGGCGGACTTGGAGCAGGAAAAACGACTTTCGTCAAAGGCTTGGCGGATGCGCTGGGAATCCGAAACGTTTCAAGCCCCACTTTTAATATCGTAAAACGTTACGATGCTAAATTAAAATTGGATCACTTCGATTGCTACCGCCTTGACAGCTATGAGGATTTGATGAATATTGGTTTCGATGACTACCTCAATGACGAAAGCGTCATCGTTATGGAGTGGAGCGAAAATGTCACCGAAGCTTTGCCGACGGAAAGACTTGAAATCCATATAAACGGCAGCGGTGCGCAAACCAGAACGGTTGAACTGGTTGCCGAAACCGAACATTACATAGCTATTGTAAATAAACTGCTGTGGTGATTGCTTAATCGATTATGAAAATTCGGTGTATGCCGTTTGTGCCGCAGCGAGGCGGCGGAAAGGAGATTAATTATGAAGCTTGTTGCGATTTCGACTTCCGCAAAATATCCGTCGGTCGCTATTTTGAATGATGACGGAACTATTATCATGAAACAGGATGAAAGCGGTAGACCTCATTCGGTTTCGCTTATGCCTCTTTTGGATGAACTGCTTGAAGCGAATAATCTGAATATCTCGGATATGTACGCCATAGCCGTGGATGTCGGTCCCGGTTCCTTTACCGGAGTCAGAATCGGTGTGTCAACGGCAAATGCGCTTGCTTTTTCGACAGGGAAAAAACTTATTCCCGTCTGTTCGCTTGCAGCACTTAAACACCTTGCACCGCCGTACAGTACCGTGTTGAGCCTTATAGATGCCAGAAATACCAATGCTTACGGTGCGGTTTACGCAATGGGCAGATGTATAATAGACCCCTGCGCATGTAATCAGCGCGACATTATCGCCGCCTGCGAAAGTATAGGAATACTAAATGAAGATGCTGTCTTGGTCGGCGATTGCTTCGGACAAAATGATATCGTCAATGCGGAACTTGTTATAAAACAGGCACTTGAAATGTTGAACGAAGATCCGCTCAATGTTGCGGTCGATTCTGTTACGCCCATGTATCTGAGACCTTCCCAGGCGGAGAGAATGAAAAACGAAAGATAAGGATGAAATATTGGAATGGATAAAATAATCAGAGGTTTGTTGCTCGATAAAACCGTAAACGTTATCGCCGTTTCGGCAAAGGATATGGTGGAAAAGGCAAGAAGAACTCATAAACTCAGCAGAGTTTGTACTGCCGCTCTCGGTAGAGTTATGCTTGCTACATCCATGATGAGTGCAAAACTTAAAAGTGAAGATGATATTATCACAGTTACCGTCTCGGGTAACGGTCCTGCCGGTAATATCACAGTAGTCGGTCGTGAAGGCGGTATCGTAAAAGGATACGTTTCCAACCCCGACGTGGAACTGCCATTAAATCAACTCGGTAAGCTCGATGTCGGTGCGGCTGTCGGTCATAGCGGTGAACTGCGTGTTATTCGTGACTTTTCACTTAAAGAACCTTATGTCGGAAGCTGCCACCTTGTCAACGGAGAAATTGCCGAGGATTTCGCACGCTATTTTGCCGTCAGCGAACAACAACCGTCACTGGTTTATCTGGGTGTTCGTGTAGAGCCTGCTTCGGGTGAAGTCAGAAGTGCGGCGGGTCTTATTATCGCTCCGCTTCCGAATTGCCCCGATGCAGAACTTGACAGACTTGAAGCTTTGGGCGGAGAAATATCGAATTTGTCTAAACTTTTAGACGGGGATGAGTCATTGGATAATGCGGTTGAAAACCTGTTTAAGGATTTTGATTTCGAAAAAACCGAACAGATGACTCCCGAATTCCGCTGCGATTGCAGCAGTGATAAACTTAAAACTATACTCGTTTCCCTTGGATGCGATGAACTTAAATCCATTATCGAAGAAGATGGTCAGGCGGAAATAGTATGTAGATTCTGTAACACCAAATATCAATTCGGGAAGGATACTCTTACGGAACTTCTCGAATACGCTCAAAATGAGGAGGTAAATGCGAATGTTGATTAAGAAGAAAAAGGATGTAGTCGTTCTTGACTATTCATCAAAAGAACTTGAAACCATGGCGGACCAGAAGATATTCGCCGGCGAATATCTTGAGGCTTTGACAATTCTCGAAAGCATTAGAAGAAAATCGGGAGAGAGTGACGATAACCTCATAAAGCGTATAAACGTCTTGCTCGATATAGGCGATTTCGACGATGCGCTTATGTGTATCTCACGTTATATGGCAAAACATGGAGAACAAACAGATAGATCGCTTTACTTGCTCGGTCAGCTCTACCTTACTACAGGTGATTATGAGGCAGCAACGCAGGTCTTTTCCAATATCAAAGCAACCAAAGATTCCGACTTGACGGAAGAAGAACTCCATGCCCTTGCCGATTCTTTGGAACAATGCACCGATGCAATGGAAACCATTATTAAAGACTTTAAGGCGGAAATAGGCGATGTTGAACCCGAAGACTGCACACGAATAGTCGATGTGGAACAACTTGACTATGATAATATGCTAAAAGAAGCAGAGCGTTTTTATGACGAGGAAAACTATGCGCAGGCGATAGAAATACTTGAACCCTATGCGCTTGAACATCCCGAAGATATACAGACGTCATATCTGCTGCTTATGGCATACTATGTAGGTCATGAAACGGACAGGGGTGTAAAATACTTAACTAAAGTTCGTAATGATTTAAGCAAAATGCCACGTATCAGATGCGCTACCGCGATGATTTTCCTTGCGGCAGGCTTGAAGGGCGATGCTAAGTCCGAATGTGAAATCGTTCTGAAATCAGACTGTCCCGATGCCGAAACCGCTGCGAAAATTTACGCAATGCTCTGCGAAATAGGCGGCATGGAAGAGGAAGAGCTTAAATACGCAAAGCTTTGCTACTCGCTTAATCAGTACAGCAAAAATAATATCCACATTTACGCACGTTCGCTTGCTCTGCACGGCGAAAGGGAAAATGCGATCATAATGTATAACAACATCCTGAAGCTTTCGCCCGATGATGTTGAAGCAAAGCACTACATTAACCTGCTAAAGACGAAAGAAGTCATCGGTAAAAACGATATTCAAATGTCGTATGCGCTTCCCGTACAGGTTTTTGTGGATAATTTGGCTCAGATTTTCTCTTCTTTGAGAAAAGGCGCACGTATGCCGGCGGAGAATATTCCGTTTATAAGACAAGCACTCGTGTTCTTCGCAAAGGCAAATGCGATCGACTGGTTCCAAAAGTATTTGCCCGAATGTGTGAAGTCTTATAAGAACAAAATCAACGATGTTTTTTATTTCATAATAAAGAACCCGATGATAAGTGACGATATAAAAGAAATTACCGTAAATGCGTTCCCGAAACTGAGTAAATCCTCCCTCGTCTATCACGATGGACTGCTGCTTCCTACCGGACTTGATGCCAAAGCCGACGAAATCGCCGAAGCAATGCAGATAAGCCCCGAAGAAGAACGTCTTCAAAAATTGCTTGCAGAAAAGTATAGGGACGCTTGCAAGGAGACGATCAGTAACAAGTCAATGTATGAAAACGGCAGCTTCCTTTTGATTGCTTTCGTAGTGGGAAATTCCAAGTTCGACGAATCCCATATCGATGGTCTTGTCGCTGCGATTATCTACTGCACATACATCCTTGAAGATAGAAGACCCGATCCGCATAAAGTTGCGGAAACGTACGGAGTTTCTCCCGAAAAGATGGATGAGGCGATGGAATTGATGAGAAATTCGTCTAAGGCACTTTCCAAATTATTGGATCTCGGTAATAAAAAAAGGAAAAAATGAAAGAAAAGTTTATTGCGACATGCAAAATAGGACTTGAATCATTAACCGCACGGGAGTTGAAACGACTTGACATCGAGGTGGAACAGGTTCTCGATGCTCGTGTCGTATTCCGTGCGGACTACTTTGATATGGCAAGGGCTTGCCTGTGGCTTAGAACGGCGGAAAGGATACTGCTTGTAGTAAGTGAGTTTAAAGCATTGTCCTTTGAAGAACTGTTTGAAGGTGTTAAAAAAATCGATTGGACGAAGTATCTTTTGCCCGATAATTTTATTCATGTCAACGGAAAATCGGCTAAAAGTAAGTTGTTTTCGGTTTCGGATTGCCAGAGCATTACCAAAAAGGCAATTATCGAATCCCTTAAACAGAGATATAAGCGTTCCTATTTTCCGGAAAACGGTAAAAGCGTCATAATCGAAGTCGGTATGCTCAGAGATATCGCTACAATTGCTCTGGATTGTTGCGGTGCGGGTCTGTCAAGACGCGGATACAGAACGTATAATGTCCCTGCCCCCATTTCCGAAACTTTGGGTGCTGCCATTGTTCTGCTGTCGGGCTATAATGCCGACAGACCGCTGATAGATCCGACTTGTGGTTCGGGCACGATGCCGATAGAAGCGGCGATGATCGCAAAAAATATTGCCGTGGGCATGAACAGAAAGTTTAGTGCAGAGGATTGGCACTTTGTCAATCCCAATACTTTTTCGCTTGCAAGAGAACAGGCGCATGACAGCGTGAAAGATGTTCCGATAGATATTATAGGTTCGGATATCGACCCAAGGTGCATTGATTTATGCAAAAAACACGCCAAAAAGGCAGGCGTTATGGTTAATTGGGCGGTAAAACCTTTGCAGCAGCTTGATGAATCGAGGAAAGGCGGAGTGCTTGTCTGTAATCCTCCTTACGGTGAAAGGCTTCTGGAAAAAAAGGAAGCCGAAAAACTTTATAGGCAGATGCACGGTGTCTTTTCACAGCTTAACGGTTGGAGCATCAACATCATCGCTTCCCATCCCGAGTTTGAACGCATCTACGGTAAACGTGCCGATAAAAGAAGAAAACTCTCAAACGGCGGCATGACTTGTACACTCTATAAGTTCTTTCCGCAGTATAAGGACTGATTTTCGTAAAATCAGTCCAATTGCATATATGTAGGTCATATGGTATAATGAATTCGGGTTTTACCCGTTTGCACGACAATAAAACGAAAGGTAGCTTGATTAATCAAGCAAAAGGTCAACCGAATGTCCGAAAAGAAAAAAACCACTGTCCGAGAAAAATCGGATCAGGGACAAACAACCGTTTATTCCGAAGAAGAACGTCGTAAAATGCTGGAAGCGAGCAAGAAAAAGACAAAAAAATCATCCGACGACAAAGCTGACAAAGAAAAATTCCTTGTTGAAAATGTTTCTCAGCGTCCGATGATTCCCGCAATTATTTTCGGCATAATCAAATGCCTGATTGCATTCGTTGCCGTTTTCGGTTTCTTTTGCGTCGGTCTCGTTTTGGGCATAGCCAAAGCTTATATCGATACCACCCCGTCGCTGGATGTCTCGTCACTTACAAACAGTGATCTTACCAGCTACATCTATGATTGCAACGGCAATGAAATAACAACCTATGCAAACATGGAATACAGGGATTGGGCAAGCATAGATGAAATCCCCGATATGCTTAAAAATGCATTGATTGCAGTCGAGGATGTTCGTTTCTATACCCACGGCGGCTTGGACTTTAAACGTCTGTTCTCCGCTGTCGTTAATACGCTCAGAAATACAAATACTCATGGCGGTTCTACCATTACCCAGCAGCTTATTAAAAATAAGGTGCTTTCCAATGTGCAAAGCTATAAACGTAAAATTCAGGAAGCGTACCTGGCTTACGAATTGGAGGACACAATTTCAAAAGACAGCATTCTTGAAGCTTATATGAATGACGTTTACTTGGGCGATTCCAATTACGGCTTTAAAACTGCGGCAAAGGATTATTTCGGCAAGGATATGGATGAGCTTACAATAAGAGAATGTGCAATGCTTGCCGGTATGGTTCAAAAACCGAACTACACAAACCCACGTGCCAACACTTATAAACGTTTCTATGAGGACGGCACAAATAAAATGGATATAACAGACGCAAGAACCGATGTCGTACTAAAGGCTATGTATGAAACTGGCTTTATTTCCAAAGCCGAATATAATTATGCTTTGAATGATAAAGTCGAAATTTTAGAGATTAGTGCCCAAAAACAGCTCTATGATATGGCATACTACGTTGAGTACGGAATTCGTGATATCGTTGACCATATGCTTGAACAGCGTGGACTTGACGACACTTCTTCCAATCGTTCGGCTATCGAAAGAGAACTGCGTACAAGCGGTTATAAAATCTACCTTGCCGTTGATCCAGAAATCCAAAATACGGTTCAGGATGTTATCACGAATTGGGAAAACTATCCTGCATTGCGTAATTCAAGCGCAGGGCTTGTTACCGACCCCGTTTCGGGAATTACCATTCAACAGCCCCAGGCGGCGGCGGTCGTTATTGACCACTCCACGGGTCTTATTAAAGCCATCATCGGCGGCAGGGATGAACCTACGCAAAAACGACAGCTTAACAGGGCATATCAAAGCTCCATGCCCGTAGGTTCTTCTATAAAACCCCTTACCGTTTACGGTCCCGCACTTGATATGGGTGTCAGCCCTGCAACGGGTGTGCTTAATTCTCAAATTCCGATTGAGGGTTACGGCGGTGAAAAGGGATACCCTGCTATGGGAAGTAAAAAGTGGGAGGGCATTGTAAGCGTCAGACGAGGCATTACTTCTTCACTTAATATTGTTGCCGCAAAGCTTCTGTTTGAAGTAAGCACACCGGAGCAGAGTGCGGAATACCTCATTAAAATGGGTGTGCCGACGGAACGCATTAATAAGGACGGTCCGGGTCTTGCTCTGGGTACGTCGGGAATTACTCCGCTTGAAATGGCAGCAGCTTATGCTTGCATTGCAAACGGCGGTGTGTATATAGAACCCATATCTTTCATCAAAGTCGTTGCTTCGGATGGTACTGTCGTGATTGATGCAAGCGATTGTCAGCAGTCCTATAGGGTCTATAAGGAAACTACCGCATATATGCTGATTGATATGATGGAGGATGTCGTTACCGACGGTACGGGTAAGAGTGCCCAAATAGAAGGAATTACCGTTGCAGGTAAGACAGGAACGAATGACGACTATACCAGCGCATACTTTGCGGGCTTTACAGGTTACTACACCGCTTCGCTTTGGATAGGTCATGATAAATACTCGGAAAAACTTGCTTCAGGTTCAACCGGCGGTAATACCGCAGCTCCCCTTTGGCAAGCCTTCATGAGTGCCATACATGAGGACTTGAATGATAAACCCATTATGGATGTTTCGCCTAACGATATAGGTCTTACTCAAGTTGATATTTGCCCGATTTCGGGTAAGCTTGCTACCGATGCCTGTTGGCTCGATGAGGATAATCCTCCGCTTACCGATTGGTGCGCCGTGGACAGCATTCCGGATGAATACTGCGATATGCACTGTTGTATCGATTTCTGCGACGACTCCGATATGCCCGCTTGCGTGGAATGTCCCACCTCGTTGAGAAAACCCGGCTGCGTTGTGCTTATTTCCTCAACAAGTATCTATGCTCAGCTTGCGGACGAAAAGCTCTATGCTTATATCCCCAATGCAATAAGGACGGATCTCGATATCTGCTCTTTCATAGCTCAATATCTGCAATTGACGGACAGAACTTGCAGCATTCACCTCGGACAAAATCCCTTCGCTTCGGCGGAAGAACTCTATTACCATGCAGGTGAGATGATTGCAGAGGTAAGGGCATACCTCGATAATGTAAGCAACTTGCCCGAACAGTCAAGGCAATTGCTTGAAAGTACGATAAGGGAATTACAGAGTGCGATTGCTCAAAAGAATGAAAGCCAAACCGTTATTTTGTGGACAAAGCTGAAGCGTTACTATAATGAGTTTTATCGTCAATATCCGCCCAATGGGGTTACAAATGACTGATTAACCGCATATACTGTAAAAAAGAACAGGATGGTTTTGTTATGATTTATTTTGATAACAGTGCTACAACTCCCGTTATGCCGCAGGCTGCGCAAATCGCAGAAAAATATATGTGCGAATTGTTCTTTAATCCCGCTGCGGCATACTCAAGTGCAGTCTCGGTGGAACGTGATATCAATGCCGCACGAGCAAAGCTTGCTTCCTATGTTAATGCCGATGCTTCGGAGTTGATCTTCACAAGCGGCGGAACGGAAAGCAATAATATTGCTCTGTCGGGTGTCCTTTCGGCTAAAAGAGGTAAATGCAAGATTATTACTTCCGCAGTCGAACATCCGTCGGTCTACGAACCCGTAAACGCTATGAAACAGCAGGGTTACGATGTTGCCGTTGTCGGTGTCGATTCCAACGGTAAAATCAGGATGGACGAGCTTGCTTCGGAACTTGACGATACCGTAGGCTTTGTCAGCATTATGCACGTCAATAACGAGTCGGGTGCGATTAACGATATTGATGAGATTTATGCCCTTGTAAAAAAACGTTCGCCCGATGCCGTGCTTCATGTGGACGGTGTACAGGCTTTTATGAAAATGCCGACGGTAAAATGTGATCTGTATTCAATCAGCGGACATAAACTTCATGCCCCGAAAGGTGTCGGTGCGCTCTATGTGCGTAAAGGTGTACGCTTTAACGGCGGTCAGAGGGGTGGGGGACAGGAAAGCGGTCTCAGATCGGGTACGACAAATACCGCTTCTATCATGGCAATGAATGTTGCCTGCGCCGAGTATGCACAAAATCACGAAAGTTTTATGAATAATATGCTTGAAGTGAAAAAAAGACTCTACTCGAACCTCATGCGTATTCGTGATGTGCGCCTTAACGGACCCGATATCAATGATTCGGCTCCCTATATCCTTAATATGAGTTTTATGGGCGTAAGAGGTGAGGTCTTGCTCCATTCGCTTATGGAAAAGGGCCTTCTCGTTTCCACAGGCTCTGCATGTGCGGCAAGGCATAGGGGTAAAAATCGCGTCCTGTCGGCTATGGGTATCAATTCGGAGCGTCAGGACGGTGCAATAAGATTCAGCTTCTCACCGTTTAATACGATTCGGGAAGCAGACGATGCCGCTCGGTTTATAGAAGAAAGCTTAACATTTTTAAGAAGATTTAAACGAAGATAAAGGAGTAATTATGAACAGGATTATTCTCGTAAGATACACCGAAATTCATCTGAAAGGTCAGAATCGTCCTTTCTTTGAAAGAAAATTAATGTCTAATATGAAATTCGCCCTCAAAGGTATCCCCTCCAAGATTCATCATGAACAGGGCAGAATTTATGTCAATTCCATCCCCGACGAACAGTTCGATGATGCTATGGACAGGCTTACCAGAGTTTTCGGTATCCATTCCATCAGCCCCGCTTATGTTGTCGATAAATCCTGGGATAATGTAGTCGAAACCTGCTACGCCCTTATGGAAAAGGAAATCGAACGCAGCGGCAGTACAAGCTTTAAAGTTATGGCAAGACGTTCCGATAAGCATTACTTCATGAACTCCGATTCCATCAATAGGGAAATGGGTGGCTTGATGCTTGAACGCTTCCCTTCCCTCCATGTCGATGTGCATAAGCCTCAGATAAAGCTTTGCATAGAAATCCGTGAAAATGCTTATGTTTATTGCGAAGAAGTTCCATGTGCCAACGGTATGCCGATAGGCTCCTCGGGCAATGCCACACTGCTTATTTCAGGCGGAATTGACAGCCCCGTTGCAGGTTACATGATGGCAAAACGCGGTCTTGTTTTAAGTGCCGTACATTTTTACAGTTATCCCTATACGAGCGAACGTGCCAGGGATAAGGTCATTGAACTTACCGCTTTGCTGTCAAAGTTCGCAGGACCTATTCGCTTGTTCCTTGTCCCGTTTACGGATATTCAAATGAAGATTTACGATGAGTGTCCCGAAAAGGAAACAACCGTTCTGATGCGTAGGCTTATGATGAAAATTGCCGAACGTGTCGCTCAGTCCGAACAGGCTAAGGCTTTGATTACGGGCGAATCTCTGGGTCAGGTTGCAAGCCAGACCTTGGAAAGTCTCTGCGTAACCGATGATGCCGTCTCTATGCCCGTTTTTCGTCCGCTTATCGGTTTCGATAAGGACGAAATTATGGACCTTGCAAGAAAAATCGGAACGTATGAAACCAGTATCCTCCCGTATGAAGATTGCTGCACTGTTTTCGTTCCCAAGCATCCCGTTACCAAACCCGAAGTCTCCGATATCCGCTCCAGTGAGTCCGCTGTGGACTTTTCAAAGCTTATTGAGGATGCCATATCCAATATCGAAGTAATGACTGTTTACAAGAATTAATAATGTTATTAAGACTTTAAATGCGTTATTGAAATTAGTTATCGAAATACAAGCTTTTACGTATAAAAAATACCACTAACATCTTGACAAATGATGACGGTGTGGTAAAATAAAAAGTGAAGCGAACGAAATCCAACACGCTTCACGCCGCAGGCGTATTTTTTTCAGGAGGAAAAACAATGAAAGCTCGCAAACTATTTGCAATGATTCTTGCGCTCGTTATGGTTTTTACTCTCGTTCCCGTCGTCTCCCTTGCTGAAGGCATCGAAGATGTGGCAACAGAGTCTGCCCAGATCGCAAAGCTTGACAACACCTGGTCCGTTATCGAAGCAGCAGAAGCTGCCGCTATTGAAGCAGGTTTGTCCCGCACAGAGGTTATCAATGCTGTTTACAACGCAGCACTGAACGCATCCCTCACCGATAAGGATGGCTTCTCCGATTTTACAAAGGATGGCTTCTTCTTCACCGTTGACGGTATGTATTGCTCTTATAACTACAGACTCCGCAACGAACTCGTTGCGGGTGAACCCATCCCCGCCGATGAACAGGTCGTTCTCGTAAAAGGTAACGGTAACGTTTCCAAGGATGCAGAATCCCCCAACGTTTTCCTCGTTGCTCCTTACTACGGACATGACTCCAGCTTCACCGATCAGTATAAGCGTGAAGCACAGTCCATCGCCGATGCAACCGGTGGTGACTACCTCCTCATCCAGTCCACTTCCGCAACAGGTCCCGCTATTGCAGAAAACTTCACCGATAAGGGTGTTGTTATCTACGACAGCCATGGAACCGCAAGCGGTACTTCTACTTACCTCTGCCTTACCACCAACAGCGGTATCACCAGCGAAGACTACACCAACGGTTGGGCTGTTCGTGCAGGCAGTGCTGCATACATCGATGGCAGATACGTTGAAAACCATGTCAGCGGTACTCTCTCAAACTGCTGCGTTTGGATGGCTATCTGCGAAGGTATGAAGCGTTCGGGTCAGGGCACAACCGGTGCCGCTCTTCTCAGAGCAGGTGCAGGCGTTGTTTACGGCTACTCCCAGAGCGTTACTTTCGTCGGTGACTATGCTTATGAAACCACCTTCTGGAATCTCATGAAGGAAGGCGAAGCTTTCTGTGACGCTTTCGAAACAATGAAGGATCGCCACGGTTGCCCCGAACCCTACGGTGATGCTTACCCCATCGCTATGAGTGATGTTGACGCATTCCCCTCCAACCCCGACTCCGAACAGACTGTTTACACAACCTGGAATCTCTACGGTGAGCCCGATCCCGTTGATCTTACCGGCTTCTCTCTCAGCGAAACCAGCGTTGAAATGTATGTCGGTCGTTCAGCTCAGGTTAACTTCCTGCGCGTTCCCGATAATGCAAACCAGTATGAACTCGTTTGGACTTCCTCTAACAGCAGCGTTGCTACCGTTACCGGTAACAACCGCCGTGCTACTATCGCAGGCGTAAGCGCAGGTCATGCTACCGTTACCTGCACCGTTCTGATTGACGGCGAAGTTTTCGGTACTGCAACCGTTGATGTTACCATCAATATCGATACTTCCCTGTATGATTCCCTCAACGTTCCCGGCGGTACTCTCCAGTTCGGAAGCGATGAAGGCTATCCCTTCGAAGCTGTAGAAGATGGCGACAGATTCTATGCTAAATCCACCAATAACGGCGTTGGCGGTTCTACCTCCAACCTCTATACCACTGTAAATATGCAGGAAGGCGACACCATCGTTTTCGAATACATCGTAAGCAGTGAAACCAATTATGACTGGTTCACCTTCTCCGTAAACGGAACTCAGGTTCTCCGCCTCTCCGGTGCTAACAACACCCAGTGGTCTACCTATACCTACACCGCTCCCAGCGCAGGTTCTTATACCTTCATGTGGGCTTACACCAAGGACGGAAGCGTTAATAACGGTGAAGACTGCGTTAAGATTGATAACGTTGAATGCACAGGTACTACCGCTCTTATGGGCGACCTCAATGGCAGCGGCACCGTCGATATGCAGGATGCTGTTATCGTTCTCCGTGCTACCCTCGGTCTGTATGAACTCTCCGATGAGCAGTTCGCAGTTGCCGATATGAATGGTGATGGCGTTGTTAACACCCAGGATGCTATGCTCATCCTCCGTGTTGCTATGAACATCTAATTCTATAACTCTATAAATCTTCTTGAGCTGCAACATCCCCGTTGCAGCTCATCTCTTTTATCCGTTATTTCCTTTCTATCTCATTTATAATCTCTTTCCTAAATCAAATGTCCCGATTCCCTTAAATAAAAAAATTCACATCTGATAGATGTGATACCTCTTAATGCTTATTTGCTCTTGATATTTACATAAAACTATTTTTAATCATTCATCTTTTTAGGCAATTATGCTCATTTGATAATTGAATCATCTCTAAACCTAACTTCGGCACAACATAAACAACCGAACCCGAAATCCACAGATACCAATTCTCTCCTATTTCCGTCCGACTCAACTATAGACTCAATAACTCTGCCGAAATACTTCCCTTGCCGATTTATTTAATCCCAAGTTCCTTAAAAAGTGCTGTCAAAACAATCAATGTCACTAAGCATAAAACTATAATAGCGCATCCCTCCTTTTTATTTTATTCTTTACTTACCTAATTGTAACTTCCGTTTGGTACATATTTGGAACTACACTGCACTCAAAC
>CAYPXV010000003.1:0-39297 GCA_964414925.1 uncultured Clostridium sp.
ATTTCAATACTCCTTTCCACTGCTGATATGTTTTGATTATACTCCGAACATATTAATAAGTCAAATAAATTTGCAAATTATTCATTATTACTGCTTGGCGAATCGGCATTTGCCGCTACATAATTCGCTATCTGTCCCGTAACATCTCCGAGCATCAGAAGTCTTGCCTGATTTACAGCAGAACTTATTGCTTTTGCATTGCTGCTTCCGTGAGCTTTGATGACACCGCTGCGTATTCCCAAAAGGGGTGCGCCGCCGTATTCCGAATAATCCATTTTTTTCTTTAAGTTGGCAAATGCGGACTTACTCATCATTGCCCCGAATTTCGAAAGCGTTGAACCCTTAAGCTCGGTTTTCAACATCGTGAGCAGTGCGTGTATCGTTCCCTCCATGGATTTTAATACGGCATTACCGACGAAACCGTCACATACGACAACATCAAAATCTCCGCTCATTACTTCTCTTGCTTCGCAGTTGCCGACAAAATTGATGCCTTTATCATTGTTCAAGAGTGTGTATACAGCCTTTGTCAACTCGTTGCCTTTGCCCGGCTCGATTCCGTTATTTATCAAACCAACTTTAGGATTTTTTATACCTACGACCTTTTCCATGTATGCCGAACCCATATGGGCAAATTGGTGAAGATATTCACTCTTGCAATCGGCATTGGCACCGCAGTCGATAAGCATAACAGGTCCTTTTAACGTCGGAAGCAACGGTGCAAGTGCGGGACGTAATATGCCTTGGATGCGCTTTATAATCAGCGTTGCACCGGCGAGTATCGCTCCCGAATTTCCCGCAGAAATAAAACAATCCGCTTCGCCGTTTGCTACCAGGTACAGTGCTTTTACAAGTGAACTGTCCTTCTTTTTCTTTATAGCCACGGTGGGCTGTTCGTCACATGTGATTACATCAGGTGCATGGCAAAGAGTTATTCTCGAACTTAATGCGTTGTAATCATTCTTCCTTTTGTTAAGCTCCGAAGTTATTATTTCAACATCGCCGGTCAAAATGACCTCAAAATCATCATGCGCAAGCATTGAATCAAGCACACCGTCTATTATGCAGCCGGGTGCATTGTCTCCGCCAAATGCATCAATCGCAAATTTCATGTTTCCTCCTGTTGTTTGCTCGATAAGATAAAATAAAAGAATAAAATGAATTGATGGAGCAAACAGCGTAATTATAAGGCATTTTAAAAAAAATATCAATAAAAAGTTGAAGAACGGAACAACGCAAATATATTTAAAATAAATCGATAAAATCATTGACAAATCAAAAAAAACGGTTATAATACAGAAGTCGAGTGTAAAGCTGTTCTACTTTACAGACAGAGGAGGCAGAACTTCCACTATGCAGGAAAAGTCGGAATTGAGTATTCTTCTTGATTATTACGGTTCTCTTTTAACAAAGACCAGACTTGAAATTCTTACGCTGAGCATTGACGAGGACTTTTCTCTTGCCGAGATTGCCGAAATGAAGAACATTTCCAGGCAGGGAGTCCGAGATGCGATATGTCGTGCGGAAGCATCGTTGTACGATATGGAAGACAAACTCGGGTTTGTTAAGCGTGATATGCAGATTTCACGGTTGATCGCCGAATTGACCGCAAAACTGGAAGAAAATAATCTTGCCGATGATTCGATAAAAGAAACTGTAAAAAACCTAAAAAAGATGATGGAGGGTTGAAATGGCATTTGAAGGACTTTCGTCAAAGCTTCAAAGTATTTTTAAAAAACTTGGCAATCGCGGAAAGCTTACCGAAAAAGAAGTTAAAGAGGTAATGAGGGAAGTCAAGCTTGCCTTGTTGGAAGCGGATGTCAATTTTTCGGTTGTAAAATCCTTCATAAATAATGTTTCTCAAAGAGCCGTAGGTGCGGAGGTGCTCGAGAGCCTTACCCCGTCTCAACAGATAATAAAAATCGTTAATGCGGAATTGATAGAACTCATGGGCGGTTCGGTCGAGAAAATTAATTTCGGACCAAGAAAGCCTTCGGTTATACTTCTTGCGGGCTTGCAGGGAGCGGGTAAAACCACCATGGCAGGAAAACTTGCTGCGTTTTTAGCCAAAACACAAGGCAAGAAACCGCTGCTTGTAGCATGTGATATCTATCGCCCGGCTGCGATTAAACAGCTTCAGATAGTAGGCGAGAGGGCAGGAGTGCCGGTGTTCGAAAAGGGAACCCAAAATCCCGTTCAAACAGCCAAAGAAGCAATTGCTTACGCCGAGTATCATTTTTTGGATTTGGTAATTATCGATACCGCAGGACGACTTCATATTGATGAAAATATGATGGAGGAAATTACCGCCATAAAGGAGCAAGTCAACCCTTCCGAAATTCTTTTGGTTGTTGACTCAATGACGGGTCAGGATGCCGTAAACGTTGCTAAGAGCTTTAACGAAAAACTTGAACTGACAGGTGTTATCCTAACCAAGCTTGATGGTGATACAAGAGGCGGTGCAGCACTCAGCGTTCGTTCGGTAACGGGAAAACCGATAAAGATCTCGGGCACAGGCGAAAAACTCACCGATGTAGAACTGTTCCATCCGGATAGAATGGCGTCGAGAATCCTCGGTATGGGTGATGTCTTAACGCTTATCGAAAAGGCAGAGCAGGCATACGATGAGAAACAAGCCGAGGAGCTGGCAAGAAAGCTTACAGGTGACGAATTTACCCTTGAAGATTTCTTGGAACAACTTCAACAGGTAAAAAAGATGGGTTCATTTGACGAACTGCTTGCAATGATGCCGGGAATGAATACGGCTCAAATGAAGAACGTCGAGATTGACCCTAAAGCAAGCGCAAGCGTTGAGGCCATTATTCGTTCCATGACCCCGAAGGAACGACGTAAACCCGAAATTCTCAATGCAAGTAGGAAAAAACGAATCGCTGCCGGTAGCGGTACGAGCGTTCAACAGGTTAACAGATTGCTAAAGCAGTTTGAACAAACACGTCAGCTTATGAAACAGTTTACGGGTAAAGGAAAAAAACGTTTCGGGAAAAAGGGCTTTGGCGGCCTGTTCGGCATGAGATGATGCAAAGCCACAGGATAAACCAATACAGCCTTACTTGAGGCTTTTGGATATAGTTTAATTTACCAGGAGGAATTATTTATGCTTAAAATCAGACTTCGCAGAATGGGTGCAAAGAAGGCTCCTTTCTACAGAATCGTTGTTGCTGACTCACGCGCACCCCGTGACGGTGCTTTTGTTGAGGAAATCGGATATTACAATCCCCTGACAGAACCGGAACAGGTTGTCGTTGACAGCGAGAAAGCAAGACAGTGGATAAAGAACGGTGCTCAGCCCACCGAGACTGTACGTGGTCTTTTCAAAAAGAACGGCGTTATTGAGTAATGGAAGAAACTTTAAAACAGGTATCGATTGAAGATATGGTTACTTTGACCGAATACATCGCAAAGAACCTTGTCGAAAATACCGATGAAGTAAAGATTAATCTTAAAGAAGACGATGAGACTGTAACGCTTGAGCTTTCGGTAGCTAAAGAGGATATGGGTAAGGTCATAGGTAAACAGGGTAGAATTGCAAAAGCAATACGTACCGTTGTCAGGGCTGCATCCATTCATAGCGAAAAGAAAGTTCTTGTCGAAATAGTATGATGACGGATTATTTCCGCATAGGGCTTTTTGTTCGTCCGCACGGTGTCAAAGGTGAGCTGAAGATGCTTTCGCTTACGGATGACCCCAAGAGATTTTCAAAGCTTCGTGATGCTTTTATAGAAACCGCCGACAACAGCTATAGACCCGTTAAAGTTCAAAGTGCAAAAGTTATCGGTGATGGTTTTGTTATCGTTGCAATAGATGGCATCACTTCTATGGACGAAGCAGAGGCAATGCGAAATAAGTATCTGTGTGTAGACAGAGCTCATGCCGTTAAATTACCCGAGGGTAGTTATTTCGTTAAGGATTTAATCGGTTGTTCCGTGAGTGGCAGTGACGGAGTTCTAATCGGAACGTTTGACGATTTTTATGAAACAAACGCAAATGATGTCTATGTCGTCAAATGCGTTGACGGATCGAAATTGTCATTTCCCGCACTGAAAAAACTGCTGGTTTCGGTTGATATTGAGAATAAATGTATTGTCGTTGATTCTCAAGTGCTTTTGGAGGTTGGTCTCATTGAGAATTGATATTCTGACCATATTCCCCGAGATGTTCGACAGTGTTCTTTCAACGAGCATGATCGGTCGAGCGGCAGCAAAGGGAATTATTGAGTTTCATGTTCATAACATAAGGGATTACTCCGAAAATAAACATCGCAATACCGATGATTATCCGTTCGGTGGCGGTGCAGGCATGGTTATGATGGCTCAGCCGATATTCGACTGCGTGGAAGACGTTGATAAGCAGTGTAATACGGATTCAAAAGTGCGTCATATTGTTATGACACCGAGAGGAAGAACACTGACACCCGAAATTGCAATGGAATTGGCGCAAGAGGACAACTTAGTAATTCTTGCCGGTCATTATGAAGGCATAGATGAGCGTGTCATGGAGCTGATGGATGATGAAATTTCGATCGGTGATTACATACTGACCGGCGGCGAACTTCCCGCAATGGTGCTGATTGATTGCCTTTCAAGGTTCATTCCGGGTGTATTGGGGAGCAGTGAGTCCGCTAAAGACGAAAGCTTTTCGGATTCGGGTTTGCTCGAATATCCGCAGTACACCAGACCATCCGTTTTTCGAGGTCGTGAGGTCCCGCAAGTCCTGCTTGGCGGAAATCATGCCGAAATATTGAAATGGCGCAGACAGCAGGCTCTTATTAAAACAAAGTTCATGCGCCCCGATTTAATCGATGAATCCAAATTGTCAAGCCGTGATATTGAATTTTTAACCGGCTTGGAGGAGCAGTAGGGTATCTTAATAAATTTTTTTATTTGATACTTGCAAAAAAAATATAGTTGTGCTATAATTAAATAGTTATTTGGGCGGTCCAATGATTGTTATGAAGCAGTTATGAACGTCTGTAAAAGGAGTTAAATATGTCTGAAATTATTAGAGAGCTCGAGAAAGAGCAACTTCGTACCGATCTTCCCAAGTTGGAGATAGGTGATACCGTCCGTGTCTTTGTTAAAGTTGTTGAAGGCAACCATGAAAGACTTCAGAATTTTGAAGGTATCGTTATTAAAATGCAGGGCGGCGGAATCCGCAAGTCTTTCACCGTTCGTCGTATAAGCTATGGTATCGGCGTTGAAAGAACCTTCCCGTACAATAGCCCGCGCATCGGCAGAATCGAAGTCGTTCGCCACGGTGTTGTTCGCAGAGCTAAGCTTTATTACCTCCGTGAGAGAACGGGTAAAGCTGCAAAGATCAAAGAACGTATCGTTAAAAAGTAATTTTAATTACAACCAAAATGCTCTCCCGGCATGTCCTGTTTGGGAGAGTTTTTTTAAATGTTATAGGTGGTTTTATGCAAACAATAAATTGGTATCCCGGTCATATGGCTAAAGCAAAGCGTATGCTGGAAGATAATGTTAAGCTTGTCGATATGGTCATTGAAATCGTTGACGCTCGTGCGCCGTTGGCATGCAGAAATCCCGATTTCGATGCAATTTTCTCAAATAAACTCCGCTTCGTTGTGCTTAATAAGAGTGATCTTTCATCAAAAGCTCAAAATAAAGAATGGATTGATTATTTCAAAAAAGAAGGTATTTCAGCCATTGAACTTGTTTCAACAAATGCCTCAATGCGAAAAGGTGCAATTTCTTTCATTGAACGTACAGGTTCGGACATCATTAAAAAATATAAGGATAAGGGCATTAATAAGGTTCTGCGTGCTATGGTTGTCGGTGTCCCTAACGTCGGAAAGTCAACTTTTATTAATAAGATTGCAGGAACATCAAAGGCGCAGGTGGGCGATAGACCCGGTGTTACCAGAAGTAAACAGTGGGTTAGAATATCCGATTATCTGGAACTTTTGGATACTCCGGGTTTGCTTTGGGGTAAACTCGATAATGAAATCTTTGCGAAACATTTGGCTTATATTGGCTCAATAAGGGACGATATTCTGGATGTTGAGGAATTGGCTGCATTGCTTCTTTTTGACCTTATGAAGATTTGCCCCAATGATTTAATAGCACGTTACAAAAAACTCTCGCAATCAATGGAAGCTCCCGAGGAACTTCTCGAAGGAGTATGCCGCAGCAGAGGATTCATACTTTCGGGCGGTGTTTTTGATACCGAAAGAGCTTCAAGAATTGTCTTGGACGAATTCAGAGCGGGTAAAATTGCTTCCGTCGGTTTGGAAAATGTAAGCGATAATTTTGACCCTGTGAGCGATTGAACTTATGAAAAAAAACGAATTGAAACTAAGCGAAGAACAGCGACTTATCCAAATGACACAGTATGAAAGTGAGTTTTGGAATAAGGGACTGTTTGTCGCAGGCATGGATGAAGTCGGACGAGGACCTCTTGCAGGTCCCGTTGTTGCGGCATGCGTTGTTATGCCGAAAGATAACTTAATATGCGGCATAAATGATTCCAAAAAAGTCTCGGAAAAGAAGCGTAATACTCTATTCGATTCCATTACGGATAAGGCTGTTGCATACGGTTTCGGATGGAGCTGGCAGGATAAAATCGATAAGATTAATATCTTGGAAGCAACTAAGCTTGCTTTTGCTCAATCTTACGATAACATGATGTTTTCGTGTGACGCAGTGCTTGTTGACGCTGTGAAAGGACTAAACATTAATGTAAAGCAATATCCGATTATTCACGGGGATGCTTTGAGCTATTCCATTGCCGCAGCCAGTATCCTTGCCAAAGTCAAAAGAGACAATTACATGATAGAACAAGCTAAAAACTATCCGCAATACGGTTTTGAGAAGAACAAGGGATACGGAACCAAGCAGCATATAGAGGCAATAAAGCAGTACGGCTTATGTCCTCTGCATAGATTGACGTTCGTAAAGAATTTTATCAGTTGATATGGGAAATCTTAAAATAAATAGGGGAAGTAACACCCAAAAGGACGGCTTTAAGGCAGAGACAATGGTTAAATGGTATCTTTTCTTCCGAGGCTATAGGCTTTTGGAAAAGAATTATACCGTCGGACATAAGGAAATCGATTTGATAATGAGAAAAAAGGATACAATTTTCTTTATTGAAGTCAAAGGTAGAAGAAAAATTGATGAAAGATTTCCGCCTAGGATGAGTGTAGACAGAAGAAAACAATTGAATATAATTGCAGCTGCTAAGATCTATCTGGCAAAAAATAAATTGAGGCGTGTTTATGTAAGCTTTGATGTTGCCGAAGTGGATTTGGATAAGAAACGGATTATTTATATTGAAAATGCCTTTACGGAGTAAGATGATAATTGCTTTTAAATTCGACACTTAATCAAATCAAACTTTTAGTCGATTATCTGTGCGTAGAATAAGATAAATATTGTCTTGACACGAATTTTGTATTGTGCTATACTTGCGCTGTAACGAAGGAACGGTTGCCGTGCGATTTTTCGTAGGCTTAAAAGGGAATGCGGTTAAAGGCCGCAGCAGTCCCCGCTACTGTATCCGGTGACGAAATTGCTATAACCACTTCGCTTTATGCGTGGGAAGGTGCATTGAGTAGATTGACCCGGGAGCCAGGAGACCTGCCGTACTTTCGCAATGGTGGTTCTCGGGAGATAGGCGACCTAAGGTGTGCATAGTGATACGAGAACTGCATTTTATGCAGTTCTTTTTGTTGCGTCTTTTTCCGCTTGCTTCCGACACCGTGTGATTGCAGTCACAAATAATTTTTGTTCGGAGGTTAAGCGAAATGAAAAACTGCAAAAAATTGATTGCGATTATTATGGTCGCAGCACTTATGTTGTCCTGTGTCGCTGCTATGGCGCAGGTTGTACCGACGTATCCCGAAGTTCCCGACGGATATGACGGATTCGTAACCATTTCGGTTTCGGCAGCCACCATAGGCTGGGGATACTTGGTTACACCGATGCTCGTTCCCGTACATAACGGAGAAAGCGTTGCACAAGCAACGGTTCGTCTGTTCGACACACTTAGTATCGGCTATATAGCGGGTTCCATGGAGAATTTCTATCTCAGCAATATTTCATGCCAGAATTGCGTGGACGGAGTTGCTCCCAATGTCCCGAGTTACTTAATGGAACAGCTTGAGCTGTACCCCGGTTGGGCAGAAGAAAATTACGGATACTCATATGGCGAATGGACAGGAACCGAAAATGGAAACGGTATGTTGGGTGAAGGTGACTTCAGTGATTTCGCAGGCTGGATGATAGCGGAAAATAATGTTTCACTTCCCGTTGGTGCAGGTTCTTATTCCGTACAGGTAGGTTGTTCTTATCAGTGGGGATTTACCGTTTACGGATGGGGAATGGATCTCGGTTGGAGCAACGGTTGGGGTTCTTTCCCGATATTCGATAACCCCGCAGAAGGCGTTAACCGCTCCGAAGCTGAAAAAGCAGTTGCCATGATTTTATCGGATGAAACATTATCACCCAAAGTTGAAGAAGGTGGTGCGGCATATACCGAGTTCGCAAGCTTGAAATCCGCTCTTGAGATCATTTCTTCAAGTCAGGAACAGATAGACGACTGCCTTGCTCAATTATTGAATGCACTTGAAGACAACGCCTTGTTGCTCGGCGATGTTAACGGTGACGGTGCCGTTAATATGCAGGATGCACAATTGGTTTTGAGACATTCGATGGGCTTAATGCAACTTTCTGACGAAGCACTTGCCGTCGCCGACGTTAACGCAGACGGAAACATCAACTCCGCAGATGCAACTCTTATTGTCAGAATTGCACTTGGTCTTGTTTGATAAAAGTTTGTTCCTATGCGGTGAATTGCTTTCACTGCATAGGTTTTATTGTTTACTATGCTGAAAAAGTTTTCTAAGATTATAATAGCTTTCGTCCTGCTTCTGTCATTCTTGCTTTGCGTAACGGTCAGTTTTGCCGATAAAGCGGAATACACTTCCGAGCTTGACGCAACTCTTACCAGACTTAAAGGTTCAAAACCGCAGTTCGGTTCGATAGGCGGTGAATGGAAGGTCTTTGCGCTTGCAAGGAGCGGTCGCATTGATAAAGATTCAAAGTTTGTTTCCGATTATCTTTCTTCAATAGAAGATATGCTCAGGAATAATGGAGATCCTAAACTTGACCCGAGAAAGCCGAGTGAGAATTCAAGACTCATAATTGCTTTGTCAAGCCTGGGTTATGATGCAACCGATGTCGCCGGTTTTGACTTGACTCAGCCACTTAAAGAAATCGACTTTGTCCGTAAGCAGGGTATAACAGGTGTTATATATGCGCTCATTGCTCTCGATTGTAAAAGCGAATATGCGACAACCTCGTATAAAAAACAACTCGTTGATTTTATTGTAAATGCGGAAATTAACGGTGGTGGATGGGCGATGGGCGGCAATGTGCCCGATCCCGATATTACCGCTGCGGCAATATACGCTATTGCCGACTATTCATCTGCTAAATCTGCGGTTAATCGAGGTGTAAATATCCTTTCGGAAATCCAATGCGATAACGGTGCTTTCCAAAGCTATGGCAATATCAATTCCGAAAGTTGCTCACAGGTTCTTGTAGCTTTGAGTACGGTCGGAATAGATGCATCGTCGGATTCGAGATTTATTAAAAACGGTTGTTCATTACTTGATGCACTGCTCTCATTCTTTACCGGTGACGGCTTTGCACATCTGTATGGCGGTTCGGTTAACCAGATGGCAAGCGAGCAAGCAGCGTATGCGTTATGTGCTTACAACAGAATGGTAAAACATAAAACCAATCTGTACGACATGTCCGATGTCTGGAGCGCATCTTCACCAACTCCGACTAAGACGCCGAAACCGACCGCAACACTTAAACCGACAGCGACTCCGATAGTGACTTCGACTCCGACAGCGCCCCCCGCCTCAACTCCTGTTGAGACAACAAGACTTGACAGTAATACCGAGAAGCCTTCGCTTACACCGTCGGTTGATTCTACATCAACACCCGAAGCTACATTCGAATTTGTGACGGAAACGATCACAACTGATGAAGAAACGCCGTCACCGACAGCGCAAACCGATACGGTTGAGCCGACTGTTATTACAACGGAAGAACCTGTCGGCGGAAAGGAAGCAAATGCAAAATGGCTCTTGCCGCTGTGTTTGATTGCTGCCGTTTTGGTAGGTATTACGGTGTTTGTTTCGATTAGGAGGAAATCTTGAAAAGAATTTCTTGCTTGATATTAACAATCTTTTTCTTGTTTGCATGCTTAACCGCTTGTGATGTAGGAAAAGAAGAAAACGGTCTTACCTGCACTCTATATATCGAATGTAAGACAGCACTGAACTATGAGGAACTGGACCCCGAAATTAGGGAAATAATCCCGGATGACGGAATTATTATTCAACAAAGCACCGTTGCTTTTGATGAAGGAGAGTCCGTTTATGATGTTCTCGTCAGAGAATGTAAAGAAAGAGGAATACACATGGAGGCATCATATACCCCGGTGTATAACAGTGCTTATATAGAAGGCATCAATAACCTCTATGAGTTTGATTGCGGAAGCTTAAGCGGATGGACGTATTGTGTTAATTCCGTCTTTCCGAATTACGGATGCAGTAATTACTTTCTTTCTGACGGAGACTGCATAGAATTTCACTACACTTGCGACTTAGGTCGTGATGTCGGTTGTGTTTTTGAGGAGTAAAAGTAAGTATGAGACGAGATGCATTTGATGATGTACATCCCTTTATTGCGTTTGCTTTTTTCGCTTACGCAATTTTAGTGACGACTCTTTTTATGCATCCCGTCTTTATTATCGCTTCATTCCTTATCGGGATTAGCTGGTCTTTTATCCTTGTCGGTAGAAAAACATTGAACTTACTGGTTAAGTTTATTCTGCCGGTTACAATTATTATTGCGATTATTAATCCTTTGTTTAATCATAAGGGTTTGACTATTCTTTTTTATCTTAAAGATAATCCGATAACACTTGAATCCATTATCTATGCCCTCGTAGCATCTGCAATGTTTGCATCCGTCATTATTTGGTTTTCATGCTTTAATGAAATAATCAAAAGTGAAAAGATAATCTACATATTCGGTAAAACCTTGCCGTCGATTTCCTTGCTGATTATGCTTGTACTCAGATTCGTACCGCTTTATAAACGCCAAGCTCAAAAGATAGCTTTATCTATGCGTGCAAGAGGGTGCGATACGGAAGGCGGCAACGTCATCAAGCGTGCCAAAACAGGTTTGAACATACTTCTGGCTCTTATAACCTGGGGGCTTGAAAGCTCTGTAACTACAGCCGACTCCATGAGGTCAAGAGGTCATGGATTGCATGGCAGAACTTTTTATTCCGATTATCGTTTGGATAAGAGAGATATCGTAATTGTGATTTGTATGCTGTTAGGTGGGATAACCGCAGTATACGGCATTGCAACAGGCTCCGTGTTCGTTAAGTTCTATCCGCTGTTTAAAATGAATGAATGGGACTTCACAACACTCCTTTATTCTGCAATACATGCGCTTGTTCTTTTTATTCCGATTATTTTAAATGTTATTGAGGCTACAAGATGGAAATACTCAAAATAAACGATTTAAGTTTTTCATATTCAACCGAAAAAAACGGCAGACAGGCTCTTTCACATATAAACCTTTCCATAGACGAAGGTCAGTTCGTGCTTGTATGCGGCTCGTCGGGATGCGGTAAATCGACTTTACTTAAACAGATTAAGCCTTCGTTAAGACCCTATGGTAAGCTTGACGGTTCGATATTGCTTGACGAAAAAAACGTGGATGAATTGTCCTTCCGCCAACAATCGGAATTAATCGGCTTTGTGATGCAGGATCCCGAGATGCAGATAGTTACGGATAAGGTCTTTCATGAACTTGCCTTCGGTTTGGAAAATTTGGGAGTAGATAATACTCAAATGCATATTCGCATTGCGGAAACGGTTAATTATTTCGGGATTCAGAACATAATTAACAATGATACTTCGGAATTATCAGGTGGGCAAAAACAAATCGTCTGCCTGGCGGGTATTATGGCAATGCAGCCTAAAATTCTGCTGTTGGATGAACCCACTTCTCAGCTTGACCCGATTGCGGCAAGTGAATTTATTTCCGCATTAAAGCGAATTAACGAGGAATTGGGGACTACAATTATCATTACAGAACATAGATATGAGAGCCTGTTTCCTGTGGCAGACAGAGTGGTTTTTATGGAAAACGGACAAATAATCTCCGACAGTAAACCGCAAAATTCGGTAATGAAGCTTATTAATAAGCCCGAATACATAGAGATATTGCCGACAACATTAAGATTGTATGCAGCAACATCCGATTTAACGGGCGATGCTCCGTTAACGGTGCGTGATGGAAGAAATTATTTGCGTACTTTCGCCAAAACCGAGGCTAAATCATGTGCATTAAAAATAAAAAACCCGGATAAACAAACCCCGATTCTTTCGGCAAAAGATGTTTATTTCAAATATGATGCCTCAGGAAAAGACGTACTGAGAAGTTTTAATTTCGATGTTTTTCAGGGAGAACTTATGTGCATTATAGGTGCAAACGGTTCGGGGAAAACAACCGCAATAATGACAGCGTCCGGTTTATACACTCCGTACAGAGGTAAGGTCAGTTTCAAAGGTAAGAATATGCGTACCTACAAGAAAACGGAACTTTACGGAAAACAGATTGCTCTGCTGGTTCAAAATCCGATTTGTACCTTTGTTCATGATACGGTGATTGAGGAACTTGAAGATGTGTGTAAGAATTTCTCGATACCAAAACAAAGACTGAATGAAGTTATAGAACTGATGGAGCTTGAGAATATTCTTGACAAGCATCCTTATGACGTTAGCGGAGGAGAAATTCAGCGTGCGGCTATAGCGGCTTTGCTTTTGCCGAGTCCGGAAGTTATCTTCTTGGATGAAGCAACAAAGGGAATGGATGGTTTTTTTAAGAAGAAATTCGGTGCTTTTTTAAAGAAAATAACTGCCGCCGGTACTGCCGTCGTTTTGGTTTCCCATGATATAGAGTTTTGTGCGGAATATGCGGATAGGTGCGCAATGTTTTTTGACGGAACAATTACCGCACAGGGACTACCTGAACAAACTTTACTGAATAACAGCTTCTATACGACAACCGCAAATAGGTTATCTCGAGAAGTTATTTCTGCGGTTTTGACTACCGAGGAATTAATCGATAGTGTGAAGTGAGCATTATGAACGGCAATAAATTTTTTAAGCTGATACAAAATAATAAAAACAGATTGATATCGACGTTGCTATTTGTCATAATTGTTCCGTGCTTAATAGCACTCGGAATAGTTGTTTGGGATGATAGGCATTACTATATAGTCTCCGCAATTATTATAATAGCTGCGCTCGTTCCGTTTACTCTGCTTTTTGAAAAAAGAAAACCTAAAACACGAGAATTGGTTCTTATTGCCGTCATGACAACTCTGGGCGTAGTAGGTAGGGTTGCTTTTTATATGTTGCCCCAGTTTAAACCTGTCACTGCAATAGTCATTATTACGGGTGCTGCATTTGGAGGCGAGGCAGGTTTTGTGACAGGTGCATTGACTGCTTTCATTTCCAATATGTTTTTCGGTCAAGGTCCGTGGACTCCCTGGCAAATGTTTGCATTCGGAATAATCGGATTTTTATCAGGATTGATTTTTTATAAGAAATCGGAAAAGATAAATATCATGCAGTTGGTAGTGTTCGGAGCATTGGCAACGTTGATTATTTACGGAGCGATTATGGACACTTCATCCCTTTTTTCGATGAGCGATGAGGTGTCTTTTAAGGCATTATTGAGCCTTTTTGCTTCGGGTTTTATAATGAATGTAATTCATGCTCTTTCAACCGTAGTCTTTTTATTGCTTTTATCTAAGCCGCTACTGAAAAAGCTTCAAAGGATAAAAATTAAATACGGAATATTGAGCCCAAACGATTAAATTAAAGCTTGAAGAATTGTGTAACATGGGATATAATGAATACGGTGAAAACCGTTGATTTCATTATTTTGTTGTTAGGAGGAAAGATGGAAAAGTTGCTTTCGCTGATTGTCCCCGTTTATAACGAGGAAGAAGTTCTTGAAGTTTCGTTCCAAAAGATGGATGCGGAAATGAAAAAAATAGGCTATCCATACGAAATTATCTATGTAAATGATGGAAGTCATGACGGCTCGATGAAAATCCTTCGCAAAATCGCCAAGGATAATAAGCATGTAAAGGTTCGTTCTTTCAGTAGAAATTTCGGACACCAGACAGCTGTAACCTGCGGAATGGATGCCGCAAAGGGTGATGCTCTGATTATCATTGACGTTGATTTGCAAGATCCGCCGGAAGTCATTGCCGATATGGTTAAAGCATGGGAAAATGGTGCCGATATCGCTTACGGTAAACGCTTAAAGCGAAAAGGGGAGACCTTGTTCAAAAAATTTACCGCCTTTTGCTATTACCGTCTGCTTAAAGCTATGAGTACAAACGCAATTCCGCTCGATACAGGCGACTTCCGTTTGATCGACAGAAAGGTTGCGGATGTATTTTTGAAAATGCGTGAGCATAACAGATTCCTTCGCGGAATGAGCGGTTGGATGGGCTTTGAAGCTGTTCCCGTTGAATATGTAAGAAATGAACGTTATGCAGGTAAAACGAAATACACATTAAAGAAAATGCTTCGCCTTGCCATGGACGGAATTATCGGATTCAGCGACAGACCGTTGACCCTTTGTGCAGGATTCGGCGCATCCGTACTTGCCATAGGCGGTTTGGGATTGCTTACTTTGATAGTTCTTGCTTGTTGTGCCGTTAATTTTCCCGTATGGCTCTGGGCTTTGGACGGTATAATAATTTTACAGGCTATGCTGTTCATCTTTTTGGGAATACAAGGCTCATATATGAATCGTATGTATGATGAATTGAAGAACCGTCCGCTCTATATCGTTGCGGAAGAACTTAACGTCGATTGATTTAACCGTTCCATAGAATTAAATATCTCAAATTATATAGTTGAGTTTTGAGAATAATAAGCTATAATGGTTAAAGAAGAAAAAATCCGTAGGAGGATAATTCAATGTCTATAAACATCGGTATCAATGGCTTCGGTCGAATTGGAAGACTCGTTTTCCGTGCTGCTGTTGCAGATCCCAAGATCACTGTTAAGGGCATTAACGATCCCTTTATCGATCTGGATTATATGGCTTACCTTTTGAGATATGATTCCGTACATGGCAGATTTGATGGTGAAATCTGCATCGAGGATGGCAAACTGGTAGTTAACGGAAATCCGATTTCCGTCTATAACTGCATGGATCCCAAAGAAATTCCATGGGCAGAGGCTGGTGCGGAATATGTTGTTGAATCCACAGGTAAATTTACAACTACCGAACTCGCAAGTCAGCACTTCGTCGGCGGTGCAAAGAAAGTCGTTATTTCAGCTCCCGCAAAGGATGCTACTCCCATGTTCGTTATGGGTGTAAATAACAACGAGTACACCTCCGATATGAATGTTGTTTCCAATGCAAGCTGCACAACCAACTGTTTGGCTCCTCTTGCAAAGGTTATCAATGATAATTTCGGAATCAAAGAAGGTTTGATGACAACCGTTCACTCGATTACCGCTACCCAGCTCACAGTTGACGGTGCTTCCCGTAAGGATTGGCGAGGCGGTCGTGCAGCTGCTCATAATATTATTCCCAGCAGCACAGGTGCAGCTAAAGCAGTCGGTAAGGTAATTCCCGCTCTCAACGGCAAACTCACCGGTATGAGTATGCGTGTTCCCACTCTGGATGTTTCGGTCGTCGATCTTACTTGTGTTCTGGATAAACCCACCACATATGATGAAATTAAAAAGGTCATGAAGGAAGCAGCCGAGAGCGAACAGTTTGCCGGAATCATCGGATATACCGAAGACCTCGTTGTATCATCCGATTTCTGCCATGATAAGAGAACATCGATTTTCGATGCTAACGCAGGCATAATGCTGAATGATCACTTTGTAAAGTTGGTCGCTTGGTATGATAATGAGTGGGGTTATTCCAATAAGCTCGTTGACCTTATCAAGCATATGGCAAGCGTTGATCATCCTTGCTGCTGCAAGTAAAATTTGATTTCAGAGTCTGTCGCCGCAGTTAATTCGTTTTACGGTGACAGATTCTTTTTTATTCTTTAAACATTGAATAATCAAAAGGAGATAAACGATGCCGAGAAATTTTACCAAAGCTTTTGTAAATGAAAGAGCAGAACAGGCGGTTAAACACGGTCATCCTTGGGTTTTTGCCGAAAAAATTATTTCCGTAGAAGGTGAATATGCCAACGGAGATTTGGTAGATGTATATAGCAGAAAGAAACGTTTCCTCGGAACAGGATTTATAAACGATAATTCAGCAATACGTATCAGAATCCTTTCACGAAATGCAAACGATAAGTTCGATTATGATTTTTTTCGCAGACGAATTAAATATGCGGTGGACTATCGTAAAACCGTTATGGACGCTGATTTCGATTATTGTCGTCTCATCTTCGGAGAAGCTGATTCTTTCCCCGGGCTAACGGTTGATAAATACGGTGATGTTTTAGTGACTCAGGTTTTATCATTGGGCATTGAAAGAATTAAAAACGTCGTGTTTCCCGCATTGATAGATGTTTTAGGTGAGTACGGCGTTAAGGTTCGTGCATTGCTGGAACGTAACGATGTTGATATAAGGGAAAAAGAGGGATTGACCCAATACAAGAGCTTCTACCGTTTCGGTGATTTGATTGAGCTGTCCGACACTGAAATAGAAGTAGTTGAAAACGGTATTAAATACAATGTGGATATCCTAAACGGTCAAAAAACAGGATTTTTCCTTGACCAAAAGTATAATAGAGTCGCCGCAGCAAAGATAGCCGAAGATAAACGTGTTTTAGACTGCTTTACACATACAGGGGCTTTTGCACTGAATGCCGCCGCACATGGCGCAGCTCATGTTACCGCTGTTGATATTTCTGCCGATGCAATAGAACTATGCAGAAGAAATGCAAAACTGAATCAGCTTGATTCAAAGATGAGCTTTGTATGCAAAGATGTTTTTGATCTTTTGACGGAACTTGAACAACAGCCGAGGTTCGATTACGATTATGTCATTCTTGATCCACCTGCTTTTACCAAGAGCAGAGATACCGTCTCAAATGCAATTAAGGGCTATAAAGCAATTAATGCTAAGGCTATGAAGTTATTACCGCGCGGAGGTTATCTTGCAACCTGTTCGTGTTCGCATTTTATGACAGATGAGCTTTTCAGACAGATGTTGTCCAATGCTGCGGAAGATGCAGGAGTCCAGCTCAGGCAGATAGAGGCAAGACAGCAGGCTCCCGACCATCCTATCGTTTGGAATATTCCCGAAACCAATTACTTGAAATTTTATATCTTTCAAGTTGTTTAAAACGTATCAAGACCCTATAATGTCACGATTTTTTTCGTCATTATAGGGTCTGATTTTTATAATTTTACTTTGTTCTCAAAAGAGTCAACCTTATTGAAATCGGCATGTTCGATGATGTATTCCTTCCTTGGTGCAACTTTGTCTCCCATCAGTAGCGTAACAAGATGTTCCACATATGCGGCATCTTCAATGGTTACTTGAACTAATGAACGATTTGCCGGATTTAGCGTTGTTTCCCAAAGCTGTTCGGGGTTCATTTCTCCCAGTCCCTTGTAACGTTGAAGGGTATAACCTTTCATTCCTTTGGTTATTTTAGAAAGTTCATCGTCATCATAAGCATAGATTACTTCTTTACCCTTTTGTACCTTGTATAAAGGGGGCATTCCCATGTAAACATGCCCACTCGTTATTAACTCTCGGGTATAACGATAAAAGAAAGTAAGAAGTAATGCACGTATATGTGCGCCGTCCTGGTCAGCATCGGACAAGATAATAACTTTGTTATATTTCAAATTCGCAAGTTCAAAATCCTCTCCGATTCCGGTACCCAGTGCGGTAATTATTGAACGACATTCATCGTTTTGAAGTACCTGCTCCAATCTTCTTTTTTCTACATTCAAGGGCTTTCCCCTCAAAGGCAATATTGCTTGGAATTTTCTGTCACGACCCTGCTTTGCACTTCCGCCTGCCGAATCACCCTCAACTATGAAAAGCTCATTTAATTCTGCGTTGCGTCCCGTGCAACTTGACAGCTTTCCGACAAGAGGTGCATTCTCAAGCTTTGATTTCTCTCGTGCCATGGATTTTGCCTTGCGGGCAGCTTCTCTTGCTTTTGCAGCCTTCAATGCTTTATCCGCAATTGTCGATGCCAACTGTGCATTCTTTAAATCCTCCAAAATCGGTGTCAGCATATCGGTAACAATGCTTTCTACTGCGGTTCTGGCTTCGGTATTGCCAAGCTTCGTTTTCGTTTGTCCCTCAAACTGTATCGAACTCATTTTAAGTGACAATACCGCCGTAAGTCCTTCACGGAAGTCCTCTCCCGATAGTGACGAATCCTTATCCTTTAAAATGCCTATGCGCCTGCAATAGTCGTTCATTACCTTCGTCAGGGCAGAGCGAAATCCCGTTTCGTGCGTTCCGCCCTCGGTTGTGGGAATGTTATTTACATACGAAAAAACGCTTTCCGCATAACCGTCATTGTGTTGCATTGCAATTTCTATGACTATAACATTGTTGCCGGTATTGCGCATACCGGTAAAGTATATCGGTATATCGTAAAGTACGGTTTTATCCGCATTCAGATATGTTACAAAATCAATTATACCACCATCATATTTGTACTCTTTTTGTCTGTTTTCGTCGGTGATTCTGTTATCGGTAAAACGAAAAAGAACACCCTTGTTTAAATATGCCAACTCGTTTAACCTCTTTGATACAACGTCATGGCTCATCTCCACGGTTTCAAAAACTCTGTCATCGGGCATAAATGTTACTTTGGTGCCTTGCCTGCGGGTTCGTCCGACTTCGGCAAGAGGTGCAACGGGAATACCCGAATGCATATTGCCCTCGTCATCCATGTAACTGTGAAAACGAATTTTATAGAGCTTTCCGGCTGTCGCAACTTCTACTTCGACATATCTTGATAGGGCGTTGACAACGGATGCTCCCACCCCGTGAAGTCCACCGGAAAATCCGTATGAATCATTATCGAATTTTCCGCCTGCATGAAGCTGAGTATATACGACTTCCACACCGGAAATGTTCAGTTTTTCATGTATTCCGACAGGAATGCCTCTGCCGTTGTCCTCTACGGTAACAGAATTATCGCTGTTGATTGTTACGTTTATTTCATTTGCATATCCGTTCGCCGCTTCGTCTACTGCATTGTCAACGATTTCCCATAGCATATGATGAAGTCCTCTGCTGCCGGTACTTCCGATGTACATACCCGGTCTTATTCTAACAGCCTCAAGTCCTTCCATTACTTTAATATCGTCAACCGTATAATCATGTGTACGCATATTATTCTTCCTTTACATTCCCAATTGTTTGTTTACTGCCTTTAACTTCTTTCTTATTTCGACAATTTCATCGTCAATTCCGCTCGTCTTATTTATCTCTTCAATAAGCTCCCGTTCGTCGGTATCAAGCTTCTGTAATTTCATTACCGTTTCGTTGAGCTTCGCCGAAAGACCGTTAAGACAGTTATCCATCCTTGCAACTATGCCCATTGCGCTCTCGCTTAATTCGGATTTATAACAGCCTGTTCCTTTCAACAGGAAAACTCGTCTTGCGTCAATTAGGTTATTCGCAATAAATAACTGAAAACCACGGTAACTTCCTATGAGCTTATCTTCCCTTAAAAACGCATATTCAGCAAGAAGTTCTATGAGTCGTTCTCCCGCATCGCGCCTCTTCCTGAAAGTTTCTTCCATTATTTGCATTGAGAAGCTTTGCGGCTCCTTTTCAAGCAGTGAATAGTCATCGGAAAACATCGATTTGAGCCTGTTAAGCTCCGCACGCTTGGACGGCAACTGTAAAAGTGCTTCGTTAGCTTCGAGTTTCCTGTGCTGTATTTTCGATTGTAACATCAATTTGCGCTGCAACATCGTCTCCAACTCTATCTTACGCTTTATGAGAGGATTGCCTACCGCAAGGGATTTTACTTCGCTATAGGTCAAGACAGCTTCATCAACTTCGTCGCCTGTTCGATTCGTATAGCTGCCGCATATTATCTGTGAAATAAATCGCTGCTTATTTTCCAGTATTTGCCAGGAGTATGCATCAAAACTTCCGTTTGTAATGTATCGATATATCTTTACATTGTCATTCTTGTTGCCCTGACGCAGCATACGACCTTCTCGTTGTGTAACATCCGACGGTCTCCACGGAATATCAAGATGGTGGATTGCAACGAGATAGTTCTGGACATTCGAGCCGATTCCGAGCTTGGATGTTGAACCGATTAAAATACGTATTTTTCCCCTTCGCACTTTGCCGAAAAGAACAGCTCTGGTTGAGTCCGTTACCGCATCATGCACAAATGCGATTTCGTCGGAGGGAATACCGTTATCGATAAGCTTGTACTTTATGTCGTCATAAAGATTAAAACTGTCCTTAGGTGTACTTTGATCAAGAAAAACCAATTGAGTCAGTTTTTCGGTGCTTTTCCATATCGACGTTACATTCTTAACGCAATAATTAAGTTTGGAATCGGAATCGTCGCTTGCATCGGGATCGACCAATCTCATATCAAGTGCTGCTTTTCTGCCGTCGGTTGTTATTTTCAACATATTATCCTCCGTTCGGGGGATGATACCTGCCTTTACTCTATCAGCTCTTTCGGCAAGTTGAGCTATGTATTCTTTCAGAGAATCACCGGATTGAACGATACAATTAACCGTTTCTACATACGACGGAAGTTTACTGTCATCACCGGACGTATAATACATGTCGGCTATATCGGCAAGCATCAGCGAAAGTTCGGGAAGATTATAATACCTGCTTAATCGCTTGCGCAGTCTGTATTCTACACCGTTAGCCTCAACCTCAAATTCTTCGGTTATTTCGGAAAACATCTTTATCCAATTGTCAAATTCGGAAAGGTTGAGATTCTCCAGCGTTTCATAACCCAAATATTTCTGTATGGTATAAATGTCCGAAACGGAATTTGTAACCGGAGTTCCCGTCGCAAAAACAACTCCTCGTCCGTTGTTATTACGCTGAACAAACCGAATCTTTGTCAACATATCATCACATCGCTTCGAACCTTTTGTATTAAGTCCCGGCAAGGATGAATGTTTGGTATCTATGGTTATGTTTTTGAAATTATGAGCTTCATCGACAAAGAGCGTATTGATATTCAGCTCATCAAAACAAATGCTATGAGGTACATCGTCCTGCTCACTTTCCCATAGCAATTTAAGTTTATGACTTATTTTTGCAGACTGCCTGTTAAGCACGCAGTACGCATCCGTATCTACGGAAGTTTGCATAGCTTGAACTATCGTGTTATGAGCATCCATTAATTCACGCTCACGTTCTTCCCGTGAAATGGGAATAAGTGCAAAGCTTGTGTATGTCATGATTATTGCATCATAATCACTTTCGATGATATGCTTTAACACTCGATTGCGCCTGGCAGGGGAGAATTGTCGAGGTTCTATTACTAAAATCGATGCGTCGGGGTATAGATTCTTAAACTCATTGTTCCATTGCTCTAAAATATTGTTTGGTATAACAAACAGATTTCGTTTTGATACTCCGAGTCTGCGCATTTCCATGGCAGCGGCAGCCATGACATATGTCTTTCCCGCTCCGACTTGATGCGCTAACAGAATGTTTTTTGAATTTATTACACGACGTATTGCGTTGAGTTGGTATTCCTGAAGCTGAATTTCGGGGTTCTTTCCGGGTAAGAGCATCGGAGAACCGTTAAAACGTCTCGGTACAATCGCACAGAATTTTTCGTTGTATAAATCAACAATCTTCTTGCCCCGTGATTCGTCCTTGAAAAGCCAATAGTTGAAGCGATCGGATATTTGTCTTGCCTTTTCCTGAACAAGCAGCGTCTCGGCCTTGTTGATTTTTCTGGTCTTTTTTCGAGTTTCAAATGATACATATGTTTCATAAACAAGTAACTCGCGCGAATTAAGCAGTCGCTCTATAATCTCAAAAGCATTCATCTCCGATGTACCGTATGTAAGCTTTGCTCGAGTGAACTCGGAAAAAAGACGCTTGCCTTTGATAATATAATGATTGGCAGGACGAACGTATTCTACTTGCAGCCCGACTTTGCCGGACAGTGATTTTATGCCGATAAGTGCTATTATAAAATCCCTGTATACCTCAACGGGAATCCACGGGCTTCCTATCGCAACTTTGATTTGCTTTGAAGTAATTCTCTTAGGCATTACGATTTTTAACGCAGAAATATTCTCGCTGAGATCGACAAACGAAGGCTCTTTCTTTTGCTCTATCGCTGCTTCGGCATATTTGATTTTCGAAAAAATGTTTCCGGATAAATACTCGTCTGCCGACACAAAATCTTCTCTTTCGGGGTCATAATAAATTACACCCCTGAGCAGGTCGAATGCTTCCTGCGGGGTCAGATTTGTAAGCGAAGCGATGATATCAAGATCAACTCGTCCGGTTTTTTCCATGCAACAGCTCAATGCCTCATGAGCAGTCATAATCTCGGCGGAATTATTCCTTTCATCTATTGTAAAATCGCTCATCTATTACTTCCTTTAAATTTGAATTTTATAAAAGCTCGGTTTTAGCTTGTCAAAGGTAGCTGCATACTTTATGCCCGATTGAACTGCAAGATGTAACGCATCATCAAAACGATAACCTATCTTGTTAGTGTCATGAGTGTCGGAACCGACAGTGATAAATTCACCGCCGAGTAAGCGGTATCTTTTTAATATGTCACTTCCCCATAGCGGATCATCCCACCATGCGGATGTATTTATCTCAATGCCCTTCCCGTCGGCAATTATGATTTTGAATATTTCGTTAAAAAGTTCTTCGGCTATATTAAGCGTCATCGCTCTTTCTTTAAACGGTGCGTATTTGGTAACAAAATCATAATGCCCCAGTACACTGTAATTATTGCAGGTCTTTATTCCTCTCAAAATCATATCAAGGTAGTTATAGTAAGCAGTTTGTTTTGTCTTTTTCCGAAAATAATTATCCGAATAAGTTTCAATGCCGTCAACCAAATGAACGGAAGCAATAATGAAATCCGGGTCCGCATCACAAATACTGTAAAGTGCTTTCGATGCCGCATCAAAAGCATCAAGACTTATTTCAGCTCCGAATTTAAGCTTTATATCTTCCTTGTTTACATCGGCATTGTCAATAAATTCTTTTAATTTTTTTACATCGGCACACGGACGGGGATGTATGCGAATCGATTTATCGAAATCAATGTGGTCAGTGAAACACAGCTCACTTATACCGCTCTTTTTCGCACGTTCTATTTGTTCTAAAGGAGAACATGTACAATCATGAGAGAAAAACGTATGTACATGATAGTCACTTTTGTACATTTATAACACCTCGTCCATGTATTTACTCTGTATTTCTGAGCTCAGTATTATAACACAAAAAAGCTATATATTCAAATGAAATCTTGCACTGACGGAGATTTATATTTCGCATTCGGGCAAACAAGGATTTGGATAGGTCTCAACGCTTAATCAACATCGATAATTGTGATTACAATAAAGATATATAAAAATTTATGAAATTTTATGAAAATTCCGATAGTATTGGTTGACATTTATAGGTGAAAAGAGTATAATTTGCACATGGGAAACAATAAAAGAGAGTTTCGGAAAGGGGACTATCTGAAAAGCGTGAATAGAGATAACTTAGATTTAGTAGCACTTAAGAAACTACACGAAGAATCAACTCAGCAATTTACATCAATTGTAGAACAAAAGTTAAAGCTCAATATGGCAAGAGGAAAGCCGAGTGCAGCACAGCTGGCACTTTCCGGCAGATTATTAAATATGCCTATTGAGGATACAATGGATGACGGTGTTGAAGCTCGTAACTATGGCGAACTCATGGGTTTACATTCATGCCGTAAGCTTTTTGCGGACTTATTGGGTGTAAAATATGAGCAGGTTTTCGTTGGCGGAAATTCAAGTCTTACTTTAATGTACGATACGATTTCCAAGGCGTATACACATGGCTTACTGCATTCGGATAAACCGTGGTCGCAGCTTGATGAGGTTTCTTTCATTTGCCCTGTGCCGGGATATGATCGCCATTTTGCGATTTCGGCTGCATTCGGAATGAAAATGATTCCCGTTGCAATGCTTGATGACGGACCGGACATGGACGAAGTAGAAAGACTTGTTCGTGACGAGAAGGTAAAAGGTATGTGGTGCGTACCTAAATATTCAAATCCGACAGGCACCGTGTACAGCGAAGAAACGATAAAACGAATTGCAAACCTGAAGCCTGCGGCAAAAGATTTTATCCTCATGTGGGATAATGCTTATTGCGTGCATGACCTTTACAACGTTGCAGCTCCGCAAATAGATATTCTTTCCGTGTGCGAGCAGGCAGGTAATGCCGATATGCCGTTTGAGTTTGCTTCCACTTCAAAGATGACATTCCCGGGTTCGGGCGTGGCATGCTTTGCTTGCAGTGAAGCAAATATGGACTATATGAAAAAGCTGATAACCGCTCAGTCAATCAGTTATGACAAGATAAATCAACTTCGTCATGTTCTGTTCTTCAAAGATAAGGATGGCGTGATTGAGCATATGAGGAAACATGCGGAAATTCTGAAACCGAAATTCGATATGGTTGACAGAATCTTAACGGAAGAAATAGGCGAACTCGGTATTGCTTCATGGACAAAACCTGAAGGCGGTTACTTTGTGAGCTTAAATGTTGCCAACGGATGTGCTAAACGTGTTCATGAGCTTTGCCGTGAAGCAGGTGTCGTTATGACCGATGCGGGCGCAACATATCCGGGAAAAGTTGACCCGAATGACAGTAATTTGAGGATTGCTCCCAGCTTCCCATCTTTAGAAGAGCTTGAAAGCGCAATGCGAGTTCTTTGCGTATGTATCAAGCTTGCAACATGTGAGAAACTGATCAATAAATTGATGTAATATTTTTCTGGAGGAAAAAATGAAAAAGATGATGAATGCCCTTGTCAAGACAGAAGCGGCTAAGGGCTTGACACTTATGCAAGTTCCCGTACCCGAACCGGGAATGGGCGAAGTGTTGATTAAAATTCGTAAGACAGCTATTTGCGGAACCGATGTTCATATATATAATTGGGACTCATGGTCTCAGCAGCATCTTACACCCCCCGTTGTGGTTGGTCATGAATACGTTGGCGAAATCGCACAGCTCGGAGAGGGCGTAACAGGACTTTACGTCGGTCAGCGTGTATCGGGCGAAGGTCATATCGTTTGCGGACATTGCCGTAATTGCCGCAGTGGCAACGGTCAGTGGTGCGAGCATACCCGTGGTGTCGGTGTTGAAAGAGACGGTGCTTTTGCCGAATATCTCTGCATTCCCGCTTCCAACGTCGTACCGATGGACGGAAATAACATCCCCGATGATATTATCTCATTCTTTGATGCATATGGTAACGCCACACATACAGCTCTCATGTTTGATGTTATCGGTGAAGACGTAATCATTACCGGTGCAGGTCCTATAGGCATGATGGCAGCGGCGATTGTCAGACATAATGGGGCACGCAACGTCATAATCACGGACGTTAACGAATATAGATTGAACTTAGCTAAAACCCTCGGAGCAACACGTCCTGTTAATGTAGCAAAGGAAAACTTGGCTGATGTTATGAAGGAACTCGGAATTAAAGAAGGTTTTGACGTCGGTTTGGAAATGAGCGGTAACGGCGGTGCGCTGAATCAGCTCATTAAGTCGATGAGACATGGCGGAAAGGTCGCTTTGCTCGGTATTGCAGGACCCGGAACCGTTGTTGACTGGAACGATATCATTTTCAAAGGACTTACACTGCAAGGCATCTACGGCAGGAAAATGTTTGAAACATGGTATAAGATGGGTGCAATGATTGAGGCAGGTCTTGATCTTACCCCGATGGTAACTCACAAGTTCAATTATCGTGACTTCGAAAAGGGCTTCGAAGCGATGATGAGCGGTAAGAGCGGTAAAGTTGTCCTTGATTGGACTGAATAAACAAAATCGACGAAAGGAATTTTATTTAAATGAACAAAGCATATGAAATTTTTCGTAACGAACTTGCCTCAATAAAAGAAGCAGGCACTTACAAGGATGAGCGTATAATCACGACTCCGCAGAAGGCTCGTATCAATACGACAGCTAAAGACGGTGTACTCAATATGTGCGCTAATAACTATCTCGGCTTGTCCGATAATAAAGATATTATTGCCGCTGCAAAAGCCAGCTATGATAACTGGGGCTTCGGTTTATCTTCTGTCCGCTTTATCTGCGGTACACAGCAAATCCATAAGCAGCTCGAGCGCAAGCTTGCAGATTTTATCGGTACTGATGACTGTATTCTTTATTCATCCTGCTTTGATGCAAACGGCGGTCTTTTCGAAACCCTCTTGGGCAAAGAAGATGCGGTTATTTCCGATGAACTTAATCATGCCAGCATCATTGACGGTGTTCGTCTGTGCAAAGCTCAGAGATTCCGTTATAAGAACAATAACATGGATGACCTCCGTGCCCAACTCGAAGCTGCCAAGGATTGCAGAATTAAACTTATTGCAACCGATGGCGTATTCTCTATGGATGGCTTCATTGCCAATTTGCCCGCAATCTGTGACCTCGCAGATGAATACGGCGCATTGGTAATGGTTGACGACAGCCATGCTGTAGGCTTTATGGGCGAACATGGACGCGGAACCGCAGAGGCTTGCGGCGTTATGGGTCGTGTAGACATAGTTACAGGTACTCTCGGTAAGGCAATGGGCGGTGCAAGCGGCGGATATACCTGCGCCCGTCAGGAAATAATCGATCTGCTCCGTCAAAAATCCCGTCCCTACCTTTTCTCCAATACTCTTGCTCCCGCAATTTGCGCAGCATCGATTAAGGTTATCGATATGCTGACAGAGTCAACCGAACTCAGAGACAGAGTTCACGAGAATACACGTTATTTCCGTCAGGAACTCGGCAAGCTCGGTTTCGATGTGCCCGAAAGCACACATCCCATAGTCCCTGTTATGCTCTATGATGCTAAAGTTGCTCAGGAGTTTGCAAAGCGTATGCTCGAAAAGGGTGTTTATGTAGTCGGTTTCTGCTATCCCGTTGTTCCTATGGGAAAGGCAAGGATTCGTACTCAAGTATCTGCCGGACATACAAAGGAAGATCTCGATTTTGCTGTTCGTTGCTTCAAAGAAGTTAAAGAAGAAATGGGCATCTAATGTGAATTTATTTTCGTTGAGCGGTTGGAAACAGCCGCTCAATGTGGTAATAAGTTATAAATCTGGAGTACAAATATGAATAAAAAAATTATTCTCAGTGGGATTCAGCCCAGCGGCACTCCGACTCTCGGAAACTATATCGGTGCATTGCGTAACTGGTATTTGATGCAAAAAGAAGATAACTATTGTTTCTATTGCGTTGCAAACATGCATGCGCTTACAGTTCGTCAAGATTCGAACGAACTTCGTGAGCGATCAATGAGCATGGCTGCTCTGCTTATTGCCTGTGGCATCGATCAAAAATTGTCACCTCTTTTTATCCAGAGCGATGTTGTTCAACATGCTCAACTTAACTGGGTTCTGGCTTGTAACGCTTATATGGGCGAACTCAACAGAATGACCCAGTTTAAAGATAAAAGTGCTAAACATTCTGACAATATTAATGCAGGCTTATACACTTACCCTGTCCTTATGGCAGGCGATATCCTGCTGTATCAATCGGATCTTGTACCAGTCGGAAATGACCAGAAACAACATGTCGAGCTTGCCAGAAATATTGCCGTAAGATTTAACAATGCGTATGGTGAAACTTTCAAAATTCCCGAACCCTTCATACCCAAAGTCGGCGGACGTGTTATGAGCCTTACCGATCCGGAGAAGAAGATGAGTAAGTCCGACTCGAATCCGAACTCATATATCTCTATTCTCGATGAACCGTCGGTAATTATGAAGAAGTTTAAGAGAGCGGTTACGGACAGTGAAGGTTATATCTCCTATGAAGAAGGACGTTACGGCATTAATAATCTTTTGTCAATTTACAGCGCAATTACTTCTAAGTCAATAGAGGAGTCCGTTGCGGAATTTGAAGGCTGTGGATACGGAAAGCTTAAGACATCCGTTGCCGAAGCAGTTATAAATGAACTTGAACCCGTTCAACAGGCTTATAAGAATATCCTGTCCGATAGGGGTACACTTGAAAACATCCTGCGTGACGGTGCCGAACGTGCGTCGGAGGTCGCCGAAAGAACAATCGACTCTGTCTATCGCAAGGTTGGACTTCGATAATAATTTTAAGGGGGAAACTTTAGAATGAACAATATGCTTTCTGAATATGCACGTTTATTGGTGGAAGTAGGTTTGAACGTTCAAAAAGGACAGTACGTACTTATTAATTCGCCGATTTCGTGTGCTGATTTTACAAGACGTTGTGTTGATGCCGCCTATGCCGCAGGTGCTTGCGATGTGTTGGTAAACTGGGGTGATGATTATGTTTCGCGTCAGCATTGGCTGAATGCGGATGATTCCGTTTTTGACAATGTCTTTTCGTGGGACGTTGATAAAAACCTCGGTTATGCGAAATTAGGTGCTGCAAGGCTGTCAATTTCGGCATCGGATCCCGAAAATTTAAAGGGTGTCGATCCGTCAAGGATGGAACGTGCTTCCAAAGCCTCGGGCGAAGCTAATAAGGAATTCCATGAAATGATGATGACCAGTGCTTTCCCTTGGTGCGTTGCAAGTATCCCGGTTCCGTCGTGGGCAAAGAAGGTCTTTCCCGAATTGCCTGAGGATGAGGCAATGGAAAAACTCTGGGAAAGTATTTTCAGTGCGGTTAGAATTACTCCTCAGGGCGGTGCCGTAGAGCGTTGGAGAGAGCATTGTGACTATTTAAAGCAGAAGAGAGAAGCTTTAAATAACTTTAATTTTAAATTCTTGCATTATACCAATTCAATCGGTACGGATTTGATGATTGAATTACCCGAGAACCATATCTGGATGGCAGGTTCGGAATACAGCAAGAACGGTATTGAATTTGTAGCCAATATGCCCACGGAAGAAGTTTTTACCGCCCCTAAACTCGATGGCGTAAACGGAAAAGTTGTTGCATCAATGCCACTGGTCGAAGGCGGTAATATCATTAATAATTTTTACATGATTATTAAAGACGGTGTTATCGTTGAAGTTCATGCGGAACAGGGTGAGGAGTATTTAAAACAGGCGATCGCATTGGACGAAGGTGCATCACGTCTCGGTGAAGTTGCATTAGTTCCGTTTGATTCTCCGATTTCAAACAGCGGAATCCTGTTTTATAATACCTTGTTTGATGAAAACGCATCGTGCCACCTTGCTTTCGGTGCTGCTTATCCTTGTGTAAAAAACGGTGAGAACATGACTGCCGAGGAATTGACTGCCGCCGGTCTTAACAATAGCATTCAACATTGCGATTTTATGATCGGTACGTCGGACCTTTCCATAGTAGGTATCACGCATGACGGTAGGGAAGTACCGGTATTTGTTGACGGAAATTTCGCAATTTAATTGAACATAGGTAAAGCATATGAAGAAGAAATACACGATTATAATTAAAATTGCAATCTATATCGTTGTTATTCTTCTTTGTATGGTTCTTTATTTCAAGTACGGCTTGATAGAAAACGAGCAAGTTGACGGTAATTCTCCCGAACTGACTGTCGTACCCACGACTTCGCCACAACCATATCCGTGCCGATATGAGATTGTTGAAAATATAATTAACGAGGGTATTCAGATAAGTACCGATGTTTATTATTTTAACAAAGATGAATCATATTATGATTACAAATTTGAATACGGCACCGATTCTGTTTATGAAGGCACAGTGAGGATAACCGTTAATAAATTTGACTGTATCCTTTGCTCCGAGCTTCAGCTTAAAAATTTATCAAAAGTTCCCGATGCAATAGGGGAACGGGAATTGTTGGAATTGGAAAGCTTAAAGCGGGATAAGGAAAATATCGAGCTTATGCGTAAATTCGTTCTTGCATGTACTAAACTTTTGAATAAAGATGAAGTTATTCCGGTGACTATCCTGAATAAGATAATCGACAGAGTTCAATCCGCCTATCTTGAAGAAAAAGAACTGAGCTTTACCGAGTATGGCGTTCGTTATAGATTAATTTGCGATGAATCCGAATTGTATTCAAATTATTATTTATTGGTAAATTAAGAGTAAGCTTATGTCGTATAAATCGAGAAGAGATGAATTTTATCCGAATGAATTTGACTATGTGAAACTGATGACACTGTTTACAGTTCCGCTTATTGTAACTTCTCCTTTGCATATAAGGAATGGTCGGGAATTTGGTGACGAGATGTTTAAAGCATTGTCGGAACAGTTTGTCAGAACTCAACCGCCTTTGAGAGATAAAAACAGCTTTTTGCATATGCTTTTCAATTGCATCCCCGGAATTATCCTTATCGAGAATAATTTTGATGGGATTGATATGATTGAATGTATAAAAGCTTTAAAAACAGGCGAAGTTTGTAAAAATACCGAGTTCTACATTGTTGCCAGGCGAACCAATAAAACCCTCGAAGCAAAGTGCAAAGAAAGTCCTTATGTCAGAGGTGTAATTTATGCGAGCGCACCAATCAAAGAATCGGTCAACAGAATCGCTAAAGAATATCGCGAAATGCTCAATGAGCGTGTAAGGTTGAATAAGACACTCGATAATCTTCCGGATCAAAGATCACCGTACCTGGTGTTCATGGATTCCGAAAAAGAAGGTAAATTATTCAGTGGAAACTTGATTAATGACTTGCTTAGACCGTTGGGCTTTGACAAAAAGCAAGTCGGAACGCAGTATACTTGCACCATGATTGCTTTGGGTCTTTTGGGCTGTGCATCTTCGATGAATGAGATGTATGAATACATCGCTCTTATCGAATGTACCACTCCTCAAATTGTTGAGAAAACTATAAGGTATTCTATCGAACAAGCATGGACTCGTCCGACATCCGCTATGCAGATGGTTGTTTTCGGCAATACCATCGATCCGGAAAAGGGTAAGCCCACCAATGCCGAGTTCTTATCGACAGTAGTGCAGCATATACGCACACATAACTACAACAATATGTTGGTTTGCGGCGATATGGACGATTAAATTAATTTAAAATTAACATCCGGGGCGTCTATGCGCTCCGGATGTTTTGGTAATTTGTTTATTATTTAAAGTAAAGAGATGCAGCCTCATAGAAATCTTTATCGACTTCCTTGCGTACGGTAACGGCGGTTTCCAAATCGGCAGCAATGATTTTTGTTCCGGATTGAGCTACCATCTTACCGTATTCGCCTTTGGCAACCAGCTCTCCTGCTTTTATTCCAAGACGAGTACCGAGAACTCTGTCAAATGCACAAGGCGAACCACCACGCTGAATATGACCTAAGACTACGGGTCTGCACTCAAAATATTGAGCATCACTGCCGAGCAGAGGATCGTTTTTCATGGTATTCTCAATCATATCGGATAGGTTCTTTGCCAAATTTTTATGAATGAGAAGCTTGTTTCCGAAGGGATCTGTTCCGATGTCTATTTCATCACTGCCGAGCAGTTCGAAACCTTCCGCTACAACAATTATGGTGTGGCGATCTCCCCTTAAATATCTCCTGCGTATGAGTGAGATTATCTCATCATAACTTTTGGGAAACTCCGGTATCAACACAAGATGTGCATTGGCGGCAAGTCCCGCTTGCAATGCAATCCATCCGGTATGTCTGCCCATACATTCAACGACGATACATCTTGAATGTGCCTTTGCTGTCGTTTGAAGACGGTCTATCGCCTCCATTGCTATGTTTGCGGCTGTTTCAAAACCGAAAGTATAATCGGTGCAGCTTAAATCGTTATCTATGGTTTTAGGCACGCCGATTACGTTTATACCGAGTTTTCTAAGTGTATTCGCTACACCAAGTGTATCGTCGCCGCCTATTGCAACAAGTCCTTCCAGGTCAAGTGCTTCAAGAACGTCACGAATTGTTGAAGGTCCGTTCGGATCTGCCATGACATTAGTACGTGAGCTTCCTATTATCGTTCCGCCAAGGGTCTGTATTCCTTCAACTTCGGAAAGAGTAAGCCAGTGTCCTCTTGCATTTAACGCACCGCGCCAACCATCGTTAAATCCGAAAACTTCTATGCCGTATTCCGCACATTTTTCAACTACGCCTCGTATAACTGCGTTCAATCCGGGACAGTCTCCGCCGCCGGTTAAGATACCTATTTTTCTCATGTCGTCTCCTATCATTTTTTAATTACTTATATCAATCCATGCGTATGCACGAGCTCAAACACCTTGGAAGATATTTCCTCGGGTGTAAGCATAACTCCTTCATTAGTGCAAGATACAATTTCGATATTATCGTATTTTGCCGCAACTTCAATGTACTTCTCTTTTGAACGTCTTTGAATGGATGTGCTGCTTTCATATACATCCTTGCCCATACCTACATAGTCCCTAAATCCCTTTTTTCCGACATTTAAGTTTGCACAACCAAGTTCAACATCGAATACTAACGTAAGGTCGGGTTTCGGTAGATTCAATTTCTCATACTCAAGCTCAAACACCCAGTCAACGATATCGGGTTTATCTATATCAACATCTCGAATACTTTGGTACACGGCATTACTGAGTACGTAGCGATTGATAATCATAAAATCATATTCTCCGTCGGTGAATTGTTTTAAATCATCGAATCTGTCCATGGCAAACCAAAGTGCCATGCTTTTTTGGTCAACATCCGTTGCATTTAATCCGGTTTCGCCCGAAAGCAATTCACCTATCCTCGTGCCGAAGAAGGAACCATAGGCAGGATAGGAACGCTTTGTAACCGTGTATCCGCTTGCAACGAGTTTCTTTTCGAGCAAATCAAACTGTACGGTTTTACCGCTTCCGTCTATGCCTTCAATGGCAATCACTTTAGTTTTCATTTTTCACATTTACTCCCAACATCTTTTCAAGCTGCCCTATATCGGCTTCGTCCATCAGAGAAGAAACTTTTGTACCGATATCAAGGTGTTCTTCACTTAGAATTACCCCACGTTCACGTATAAAAGAAATTGCTTCATACCTGGAATAGGGGATTGTTACTTCTATTTTTTGACGAGAATGATTAAGTTTATTCTCGATTAACCGCAATAAATCCTCGATACCGTCGGTTTCTTTGGCAGAAATCAATATGCTCTCGGAAGATTCACTTCCAAGCGATTTGCATTTATTTTTGAATACGGCAGATTCGTCCTCCGAGAGAAGATCCGATTTGTTATAAACAAGTATTTGCGGAATATCAGATGCATGAAGCGAACAAAGCACATCGTTTACAACCTCGATTTGCTTATCGTAAAACGGACACGATGCATCGATGATGTGTAGTATAAGATCGGCTTCGGAAACTTCCTCAAGGGTAGATTTAAATGCAGATACTAAATCATGCGGAAGTTTATTTATAAAACCAACCGTATCGGAAATAAGAGCCTGAGTGCCTCCGATTAGGGTGATTTGTCTCACGACCGGATCAAGTGTGGCAAAAAGCTTGTCCGCCGCATAAACATCCGAATCCGTCAGTCTGTTTAATAATGTTGATTTTCCCGCATTGGTGTATCCGACCAGTGTTACCAGCGGAATACGATTTGTTTTTCTGTTCCCTCGTCTTAGCCCTCTTTGTTTTTCTATTTCGGAAAGCTCGGTTTCGAGCTCGAATATTCTGCGGCGTATGCGTCGCCTGTCAATTTCAAGTTTCTTTTCACCGGGACCTCGTGTTCCGATGCCGCCTCCAAGTCTTGACAGAGATACACCTTGTCCCAGTAATCGGGGTAGCATGTAACGCATTTGCGCAAGCTCTACCTGAAGTTTACCTTCACGACTTGTGGCTCTTTCGGCAAAAATGTCTAAAATCAGGGTTGTCCTGTCTATAACTTTCGTTCCGAGTGTTTGTTCCAGTGAACGAAGTTGAATTGCGGAAAGTTCATCGTCAAAGATGAATAAACTTGCCTCAAGCTCACTGCCTTTTAAACTAAGCTCCTCGGCTTTTCCACTTCCTATATATGTCGCATTGTCAATCGGACGTTTGCGAACACATATCCTGTCAAGCACAGTCGCCCCCGCTGTTTTCGAAAGCTCGGCAAGCTCCTGTAGCGTGTCGTATCCTTCATCGTTTTCCATGCCGACAAGTATTGCTTTTTCAACAGTGTCGTCATTTACAACTTTAGTGCTGCTTCTGAATCTGTCGTCCGAAGTATAAATTTCGGCGATGAGGGCTTTTTGCGGCAGCTTCAGGGGACGCAAAGGTCCGTAAACAAGTACGTCATATTTGTCTGCACTTTCGTTGGCATCACCTAAAAATGCACAGTATAACTGTGTCGGCTTACCTTCCCAAACGCCCAACGCAGCCATAGCATCAAGTTTCGATGAACGCAGGGTGCCAAGGTCAACACCGGACAATCGTCCGTCACCGTTCGGATGGGTGTGTATACATCTTACACCGCAAAGCCTATCTTCATTTCTAACTAAGCGCATAGTCGGCATATTAACCTTTGATGTATCTCCTATGGAAACATCAACTATATCTCCGTCTCTTGCAATGTAGACGGAAATTTCACGATTGATTTTGCACGAATATTCGGCAAGGGCACAGATAAGTTCATTGGACGCGAACTCATCCGAATTTATTTTCAGCTCGTAGATTGAGTTTATTTGCTCGAGTATTGTAGACTTTATGCCGACGGTATTTCCGTTAATTTTATTAGCCATGTCATTCCTTTCTTGTCATATGACAGATAATTTAATTTTTTATTGAATCAATAATAAAGATCATGGCTGATTTTCCTCCTTTGGTATTTGTACGATGCTTAAACATTATAACCTATTTTCTACTCATTTTCAATTCAAAAATCAAATGTTTTTTTGTTTGAGTACCAACTTTATCCGAAAGCAGAAGAACCGCCGCCAGATTAGGCACCGCCATCAAATAATTAAGCGTTTCTCCGAGCATCCATACAATTTCCACACCGCAAACAGAACCTATTATGCAAAAAAATGTGTAAAACAATGAAAAAACACGTTCTGCTTTGTTATCGAATAAATATCTGATGCATTGGATTCCGTAAACAGACCAGCCGATTATCGAAGTGTATGCAAAGAGAAAGATTGATACAGCCAGGAATATGCTCATTATTTTTCGGGGAAATGCTACCGAAAAGGCTTCTAAGACTATTTCAGTTCCCGAAACATTTGCCTGCCCATACGGAATGTTTATACCGCTTGAAAGTAAAACCAGTGCTGTTATGCTGCAAACAACGATTGTATCGACAAACACTTCAAAAATACCGTATAAGCCTTGCTGCACAGAATCGGATGTTGTTGCACATGCATGCGCCATGGGTGCGGAACCTATTCCTGCCTCGTTGGAATAAATACCTTTTGAAATTCCTGTTCTCATAATACGAAGCAAACCGTAACCGACCACTCCGCCGCCAATCTGCTTCATTCCGAAAGCATTTGTGATTATGCTTAAAAATGCACTCGGTAAGTTGATTCTGAATTTATAAAGTGCAATCGTGCCTACAATCAAATACCCTGCAGCCATAAACGGAACTACATACCCTGATACACGGCTTATTCTGCTTGCACCGCCGAGAACTACGATTCCTACGAGGAATGCGATAATTAAACCGCAAACCAAACTTATAACTTTTGTATTTATTTGTACAGAAAATTCATTGATTAAATCAATGATACTCAATGTAATTGTATTGGATTGCACCAGAGTTGTCCCTATTAATGCAGCTAAACAGCCGAATATCGCAAAAGCAACAGCCATAGGTTTTCCTAACTTTTTCAGTAAATAACCATGGCGGTTAAAACCCTGTTCTATGTAAAACATTGCTCCGCCGATGTAACCGTCAGGTGTGCGTTTTCTGTACTCCAAAGCAAGAACTATTTCGGAATATTTCACGCCCATACCGATAAATGCAGCTACCCACATCCAAAATATGGCACCGGGACCACCCATAATTATCGCACCTGCAACACCGGCTATATTTGCAGTACCTATTGAACCGCCAAGAGCGGTTGCCATAGCCTGAAAAGGTGTTATCCCATCAGTCGTTCGTTCTTTCTTTTTCTTAAATCCGAGGCATAAGCGTATGGATTTCCCGAGATGAGAAAGTTGGAACCAATTGTTCTTAAAAGAAAGTATTATTCCGCTAACCAATATTACTATCGAAAAAAATGTCTTAAAGCTAATCATGCAATATCTTATGTGCATTCGATGCCTGTTATTAGGATTGATTGCACGTAAAAGAAAATTATATTATTATAGAGGGCAATTTGAGATGGAAAATTTATCGTTTATCCCCTGCATTTAATTTAAGATGTAATAGTTATCGTGAAAAAATTGCACTTGATTTTTTGTCAGTTATTGATAAAATAATGGTATGTTTAACATCGTACTTGTACAACCGGAGATTCCGCAAAACACGGGTAATATTTCGAGAACATGTGCTGTGACAGGCTGCGCACTGCATTTAGTGCGCCCTCTTGGGTTTTCTCTCGATGATAGATACCTCAAACGTGCGGGATTGGATTACTGGAATGAACTAAAAATATTTTACTATGATAGTTTTGAAGAACTTGAACAGAGGTATAACGAAAGAACGTTTCATCTGTTTACGACTCATGCCGAAAAATGCTATTCCGACGTGAAATATAAGCCCGGTGATTTCCTCGTTTTCGGTAAAGAAACAGCGGGACTGGGTAAAGAAATAATCGGCAGGCGAAGTGAGGATTGCGTCAGGATACCCATGAGACAGGACTTGAGATCTTTGAATCTGTCAAATTCAGTTGCAATAGCCGTTTATGAGGGATTTAGGCAAAATATGTTTGAAGGTCTCGTGTGATAAACGGATGATAGGTGGGAGAATATGAATACACTTGACATAATACTGAAAAGCAAAATAATAGCGATTGCCCGCGGTATTTACGGTAAAGAGCTTATTGATGCGGCAAAAGCTTTATATGAAGGCGGAATAAGAGCTTTTGAGGTAACGTTTGAACAAAACGGTTCAAACAAAAATACGGCAGACGCAATTTTCATGCTTAAAAGAGAGCTGCCCGATGAGTGTACAATCGGAGCGGGAACGGTACTTAACGAAGAACAGCTTGAACAAGCTAAATCGGCAGGAGCAGAGTACATTGTTTCACCCAATGTTAATATAAAAGTTATTACAAAAACAAAACAACTCGGTCTTATATCTATTCCGGGTGCTATGACACCTTCTGAAGTGGTTGCGGCACATGAAGCAGGCGCAGATATAGTTAAGTTGTTTCCGGCAGGGGAGCTGGGTATTGCGTATTTTAAGGCAGTGAGAGCCCCGTTGAGTCATATAAGACTTGCCGCCGTTGCGGGTATAAATCACGGGAATATTGCCGAGTTTAAAAAAGCGGGTGCAAGTGCGTTCGGAATAAGTTCGGGTTTATTTATAAAGGCAGAGATTAAAAACGGAAATTATAATGCTTTAACCCGAAATGCAGCTAAATTCATCGATGAAATAAATTGACGGCTTATTATATTTTTAAAATTCTGTTGCCGTTAATATTGTTTTGTACTATAATGCAGTTATAGAATTATGATAAACCTTTGGAGGTATTTATGATCCAGTTTGATTTGATTCGTGCAAATGACCCCGAGCTTTGCGGCTATATGGAGGAAGAGCTTGCACGTCAGCGCAGCCATCTCGAGCTTATTGCATCCGAGAACTTCGTCAGTGAAACCGTCATGGCAGCTATGGGTAGCCATTTGACAAACAAGTATGCTGAGGGTTATCCCGGAAAGCGCTATTATGGCGGCTGCGAATGTGTTGATAAGGTAGAAAATCTGGCACGTGAACGTGTTAAGAAGATTTTCGGTGCGGAACATGCAAATGTTCAGCCGCATTCCGGAGCACAGGCAAACCTTTCCGTTTACTTTGCACTGCTTAACCCGGGCGATACCATTCTCGGTATGAACCTTAACCATGGCGGACATCTTACCCATGGCAGCCCCGTAAATATGAGTGGTAAGTATTTCAATATCGTTCCTTACGGTGTCAGCGAAACCGATGAACAGATCGATTACGATGAACTGCGCAGGATTGCATGCGAATGCAAGCCCAAACTTATTGTTGCAGGCGCAAGCGCATATCCTCGTGCTATCCGTTTCGACTTGATTGCCGATATCGCTCATGAAGTAGGTGCCCTCTTTATGGTTGATATGGCTCATATCGCAGGTCTGGTTGCAGCCGGCTTACATATGAATCCCGTTCCCTATGCCGATGTAGTTACCAGCACAACCCATAAGACCCTCCGCGGACCCAGAGGCGGTATCATTCTTTGCAAAGAAGAACTTGCAAAGGCAATTGACAAGGGTATCTTCCCGGGCACTCAGGGTGGTCCTTTGATGCATACAATCGCAGCAAAAGCAGCTTGCTTCAATGAAGCATTGCAGCCCGAATTTAAACAGTACCAGCAGCAGGTAGTGAAAAACGCAAGCGTTCTTGCAGCAGAACTTCAGAATGCAGGTTTGAGAATTGTTTCCGGCGGTACGGATAATCATCTCATGCTCGTTGACTTGACAGCCAGCGGAAGAACAGGCAAAGAGGTTGAGGCACTTCTTGATATGGCTAACATCACCGTCAACAAGAATACCATCCCCTTTGAAACACGCAGTCCCTTCGTTACAAGCGGTATCCGTATCGGTACCCCCGCTCTTACCACTCGCGGCTTCAATGAAGATGACATGAAGGTCATTGCACATCTGATTGCCAAGATAGTCTTTGACGGCGAAGATGCAGTTGAATATGTAAAGGCGGAAGTTGCTAAACTTACCGAAAAACATCCTCTTTATCCCGAAATCTAATTTGCCCGATTCGCTAAGCAATAAAAGTGTAGAGACATGGTTCGAGCCATGTCTCTATTCGGTTATTTGAAATAAAATGTAAAAGAAACACGCCGATTTAATAACGATAAAAAATTGTTGACAATAATCGAACTTTGAGTTATAATACCACTCGTCGAAAGAAATGGACGGGTTCCCGAGCGGCCAAAGGGAGCGGACTGTAAATCCGTTGTCACAGACTACGATGGTTCGAATCCATCCCCGTCCACCA
>CAYPXV010000004.1:0-34559 GCA_964414925.1 uncultured Clostridium sp.
GGTAAGCTCTATATGCTTCAGACAAGAAGCGGCAAGCGTACCGCCGCCGCTGCACTGCAAATCGCAGTTGACCTTGTAAACGAAGGCGCACGCACAAAGGCCGAAGCTATCGAAATGATAGACCCGAAGTCCCTTGACGCACTGCTCCATCCCACTTTTGACGTAAGCGCACTCAAAGCTGCAATCGAAAAGGCCTCGGGTCTTGCCGCAAGCCCCGGTGCTGCATGCGGTAAAGTTTATTTCTCCGCAGATGAAGCTAAGCAGGCTCATGAACTCGGCGAAAAGGTTATCCTTGCCCGTAAAGAGACCAGTCCCGAAGATATCGAGGGTATGAATGCATCCGAGGGTATTCTCACCGCATTCGGCGGTATGACCAGCCATGCTGCCGTTGTTGCTCGTCAGCTCGGTACTTGCTGCGTATGCGGCTGCAAGACCATCACTATTGACGAAGCTACAAAGACAATCACCTTCCCCGACGGTACGGTAACTCACGAGGGTGACTGGATTAGCCTTGACGGTTCAACCGGTAAAGTTTACACCGAAGCCATTAAGACCGTTCCCGCAGAGCTTTCCGGCAACTTCGCAACCATCATGGAGTGGGCAGATTCGTTCCGCACACTCAAGGTTCGCACCAATGCCGACTCCCCCGCACAGGCTGCCGCAGCCATCAGGTTCGGCGCAGAGGGTATCGGACTTTGCCGTACAGAGCATATGTTCTTTGACCCCGCAAGACTGCCCTCAATGCGTGAGATGATAGTTTCCAAGAACGTTGATGAGCGTAAGGCAGCACTTGCAAAGATCCTGCCCATGCAGCGTGAAGATTTCAAGGGCATCTACAAGACAATGGCAGGTCGTCCCGTAACAATCCGCTTCTTAGATCCGCCCCTTCACGAGTTCCTCCCCTCAAAGGAAGAAGAAATCATCGATTTGGCAAACACTATGGGTCTTACATTCAGCGAGCTTAAAAATACCATTGACGGCTTGCATGAAGCTAACCCCATGATGGGTCATCGCGGTTGCCGTCTTTCCATCACCTACCCCGAGATCGTTGAAATGCAGACTCGTGCCGTTATGGAAGCTGCAATCGAAGTTCGTATGGAGGACAAGATCGAAGTCGTTCCCGAAATCATGATTCCTCTTGTAGGCGATGTTAAAGAGCTTGAATATGTCAAGAGCTTCGTCGATGCTACCGCAAAGCTCGTCATGGCGGAAAAGGGCATGACAATTCCCTACATGGTCGGTACAATGATCGAAATCCCCCGTGCAGCTCTGACTGCCGATGAAGTTGCTACCCAGGCTGAATGCTTCAGCTTCGGCACTAACGACCTTACCCAGAGGACTTTCTGCTTCAGCCGTGACGATGCAAGCAAGTTCCTCCCCGATTATTATAAGAAGAAGATCTTCGAGGTTGACCCGTTTGCTCGTGTTGACCAGAACGGCGTAGGCAAGCTCATGAAGATTGCAGCCGATTTGGGCAAGCAGACTCGTCCCAACATCAAGCTCGGTATCTGCGGCGAACATGGCGGCGATCCTTCCAGCATCGAATTCTGCCACAGAATCGGACTGAACTATGTTTCCTGCTCCGCTTTCCGTGTTCCCATCGCAAGACTTGCGGCAGCACAGGCAGCTATTAAATATAACAAAAACTAAGCAAATGCTCGGTAATATCGATTCTTTCGGACTTTTAAGTGCCGATTGAGGTTTTACCGTATAATCGCCGGTTTAAAGGTGTATCATCCATAAAAGATGGTACGCCTTTTTTTTCCGAAGTTTCACCGTTATTCGATAACCTATGAGGGCATAATGAAAACTTACGGGTTTTGTCCCCTAAGTTTTAAGTGAGAGCTTGATTTTTGAGAAGAAAGTGGTATAATACAGTTGAAAGTTGAGGAACAATACCCCTAAATTCCAATCGTATGGAGGGCTACCATGAGACAGGTTATTAAACGAGACAATTATCTGAATAGGCTAATTGACAAAAAAGAAAACGGTTTGATTAAGGTAATTACAGGTGTCAGACGGTGCGGTAAAAGCTATCTGTTGTTCAATCTGTTCTATGATTATTTGATCGAAAGCGGAGTGAAAGAAGAACAGATTATTACCGTTGCACTTGATGATGACACTAACATTCAGTACCGCGATCCGGATGAATTATCAAAGTACGTTCGTTCGAGAGTAGTAAGCAAGGATATGCACTATGTCCTGATTGATGAGGTGCAGTATGCAATTTCAAGGCAAGAGCTGAAAAATCCGGATGAAATTAAGCTTTATAATGTGTTAAACGGTCTTTTGCGACTTCGTAATGTAGACATTTATGTTACCGGAAGCAACTCAAAAATGCTTACGAAAGATGTTCTGACAGCATTTCGAGGCAGAGGTGATGAAGTTCGGGTTTATCCGATTTCTTTCAAGGAGTATTATGCTTTTGTCGGCGGCGATAAATCGGATGCTTATGAAGAATATGCCTTATATGGCGGAATGCCGCTTGTTCTTTCCAAAAAGACAGATGCGGAAAAAATGATTTATCTTCGAAATTTGTTTACTGAGGTGTATTTCAAGGACATTGTTGAACGATACGAAATAGAGCTTCCCGATGTACTTGAAGAACTGACGGATGATTTATGTTCATCAATCGGCTCACTTACCAATGCAAGTAAAATTACGAACACCTTACAGTCCGTAAAAAACATAAAGGTTTCCGGAGCTACTATTTCAAAATATTTAAACTATCTGATTGAATCTTTTTTATTCGGCAGTGCAAAGAGATATGACGTAAAGGGGAAGAAATACTTTGAGTACCCCTCAAAATATTACTGCACCGATATTGGACTGCGCAATGCAAGGTTGAACTTCAGACAGCAGGAAGAAACTCACATAATGGAGAATATTATCTACAACGAGCTTCTTTGCCGTGGATATTCCGTTGATGTAGGGATTGTGGAAATAGTAGAACGAGACGCAGAAAAGAGAACAAAAAAACAGTGTGAGATTGATTTTATAGTGAATGTAGGGACAAAAAAATATTACATTCAATCTGCACTCAACGTGAATGACCCTTCTAAAATGGAAACCGAGCTTAGACCGCTAAAGAACACCAAAGATTTTTTTAAGAAAATTATTGTCAGTAAAACCTCAATGAAATCTTGGACCGATGAGGACGGAATTCTTCATTTAGGCTTGTATGAATTCCTCTTAAACGAGAATTCATTGGAGCTTTAATAAATTATCACCGCTAAAGGGGCTTCTCAAAAGCGATTTCATCGCATTGGCAGAAGCCCCTTTGATCACAGAAAAATGAAATTTTAAACGTTAAGTTCGACGGAATCGGTATTGGCACCGCTAAGTTCGAGTGACGAGACAAATTCCTCAACCTGATGAGCCGAGCGACCTACAAAGTCGGATGGATTCAGAACGGACATTATTTCCTCACGATCGAGCGGAAATTCGGGATCGTCGGCAAGCAAATCGAGCAGGTTACAATCAAGCCCCTGTTTCATTCTTGCGGTTGCCGCCATGGAATTGGTTCTGATTATCTCGTGCAGTTTCTGGCGGTCGCCGCCCTTCTTTACGGCACTCATCAAAAGGTTTTCGGTTGCTATAAACGGCAGATATTCAAGCACATTGCGCTCTATTATCTTTTCGTTTACGCAAAGACCGTCCGTGACATTCCTCATTATCCTAAGTATTGCATCACATGCCAAGAAACCTTCGGGAAGTGAAATACGCCTGTTGGCGGAATCGTCCAGTGTACGTTCAAACCATTGGGTGGATGCTGTCATGGGTGCATTCAGTGCATCCGCCATGATGTAGCGTGCAAGCGAACAGATGCGTTCACAGCGCATGGGGTTGCGTTTATATGCCATTGCGGATGAGCCCACCTGATTTTTCTCAAAAGGTTCTTCAACCTGACGCAAATGCTGAAGAAGTCGCATATCGTTTGCGAACCTGTAGCAGCTTTGAGCGATTGAACTCAGTACGTTCAGTATTCTGCTGTCGTACTTTCTGGGATAGGTTTGCCCCGCAACGGGGAACATGGAATCAAAACCGCATTCCTGTGCTATGTAAAAACTCAATTTCTTTACCTTTTCCTCATCACCGTCAAAGAGTGAAAGGAAACTTGCATCCGTTCCCGTCGTTCCTCGACAGCCGTGGAATTTCAAATTTGAAATGACAAAATCGAGTTCTTCAAGGTCAAGCGTTAAATCCTGTATCCACAAGCAGGCACGTTTTCCCACCGTTACCAACTGTGCTGGTTGAAAATGCGTATATCCCAGTGTCGGCATTGAGCGATACTTCATCGCAAATTTGCTCAACGATTTTATTACCGCCACCAGTTCGCCTCGGATGTAGTTAAGCGCATCCTTATAAATAATCAGGTCGGCATTGTCCGTTACATAACAGCTTGTAGCTCCCAGATGGATTATACCTCCGGCTTCGGGACAACTTTGAGCATATACATGAATATGAGCCATTACGTCGTGACGCAAAAGCTTTTCCTTTTCGGCAACGGCATCATAATCGATATCATCAAGCATATGTGCTTCAAGTTCGTTCACCTGTTGCTCTGTTATCGGTAAACCCAATTTGGATTCCGCACGTGCAAGTGCTACCCACAAGCGACGCCATGTATGATAACGTGTATCGGGTGAGAACAGCTTCAACATGTACGATGAAGCGTATCTTGATGAAAGAGGTGATTCGTATACGGATTTCATTTTATTATCCTCTGTAAATTATTTCGTCTCTGCCCGGACCTACCGAAACATAGGGAATGGGGCAATTAAGTTCTTTTTCAAGATATTCGATGTAATCTCGGCACTGCTCGGGAAGATCCTCGTAGCGGCGAATCTTGCTTATATCGCACTGCCAGCCGGGCATATAGGTGGTTACGGAGGCGGCTCTGTCAAGCTTTGAGGGGAACGGAAAATCGGTCGTGATTTTACCGTCCACGGCATATGCGCAGCAAATAGGTATTTGCTTCATGTATGATAAAACATCAAGCTTTGTAAGTGCAATTTCCGTTGCTCCCTGCATACGAACGCCGTATTTTGTCGCAACGATATCAATCGGACCCACACGACGGGGTCTGCCCGTTGCCGCACCGTATTCCGCGCCCGCAGCACGCAGCTGCTCCGCTTCCTCACCGAACCATTCGGCAGGGAACGGACCTTCGCCGACGCAGGTGGAATAAGCTTTAACAACGCCTACAACCCTGTTTACGATAATGCCGGGGGTACCCGAACCTATGGGCGCATAGGCGGCAAGGGGTGATGATGAAGATGTGTACGGATAGATACCGAAATCAATATCCCTCAATGCACCCAGCTGTGCCTCGTAAAGTATCTTTTTACCCGAACGTGCGCCGGCTTCGATGTATCTGCCGGCTTCTCCGATATAAGGCTTGAGTATCTCTCCGTATACGTCAAGATATTCAACCATGTCTTCATAGCTAAACGGTTCGCCGCCGTAAATGCCGGTTATCTCCAGATTCTTAAATTCAAGTACATCCTTCAAATGCTCAAGCAGATAATCCCTGTCAAGCAATTCGCCCATCATTATGCCCTTTTTCCTGTATTTATCGCCGTAAACGGGGGCAATTCCTCTCTTTGTAGAGCCATAGGGCTTATCGGACAATCTCGATTCTTCAAGTCCGTCAAGAGCCACATGATAGGGCATGACTATAATGGCACGATTGGAAATCATTAAGTTTTCCGGCGAAATCTCTATCCCTGCTTGACGCAATGTCTCTATCTCATTGCAGAGATGACGAATGTCGATAACCGTGCCGTTGCCGAGTATGTTCATCTTTTCCGGACGGAAAATTCCCGACGGAAGAAGATTCAATGCGAATTTGCCGTATTCATTTACTATCGTATGTCCGGCATTGTTTCCGCCCTGGTACCTGACGATGATATCGTAATCCTCCGCCAGTAAATCAACCATTCGACCTTTTCCTTCGTCGCCCCAGTTTATTCCTACTATCGCACAAGTTTCCATATTATCCCCCTCTTTATAAAAGGTAATCCGCTTTCTTGCGGCTTTATCGGTTTATTTGTCGAATATGCTTCGGCGGTCAGGTCTCTCCATTTCCGCTCTCGGCACATTACCATTCTTATAATTTAGCATAAATTCACTCATCTTTCAATAGCTTTTTATAACCTTTTATGACTTTTACCCGACCGCATCGTCGTATAGACTATGTTGAAATAAAAATGTATAGTATAAACTCCGCAGACTACTTGAAATTCCACCCTTAAATCTGTTAAGATATGCTCAGGGAAGATTGTTCCCGAATTGCCCGTTGAAAATGGGATTAAATAAGCAGGGAGGAACAGTTGATGAAGAAGAAAGTTGCCATCATCATGGGAAGCGACAGCGATTTGGAAACCGTTAAAACCGCTGCCAAAAAGCTTGCGGAATTTGGTATACTTTATGAAATGAGAGTAATAAGTGCCCACAGAACTCCCGACGTTGCGATAGAATTTGCCAAAAATGCTCGCAGCGAAGGATTCGGCGTTATTATTGCCGCAGCGGGTAAGGCTGCTCACCTTGCCGGCTTTCTTGCCGCAAACACGACTCTGCCCGTTATCGGCTTACCGTTGAAATCGGACGCACTTGACGGAATGGATGCACTGCTTGCTACCGTTCAAATGCCGTCGGGTATCCCCGTAGCCACCGTCGCCATAAACGGTGCCGCAAATGCCGCACTACTTGCAGTCGAAATGCTTGCAGTATATGATGTTGAGATTCAGGCTCAGCTCGATAAGATGCGCCTTGACATGGCTCAGACCGTCAAGCAAAAGGATGAGCGCATAAAAAACTTAATATTATAAACAACGCAATAGTCGCATATTTTTTGCGACTATTGATATTTTAAAAATGAGATAAAAGGAGAAAATCATGAAAAAGACAACCCGGTTATACGAAGGAAAAGCAAAGAAAGTATACGCAACCGATACACCCGATGTTTACATCGTGGATTATAAAGATGATGCAACGGCATTCAACGGAGAGAAGAAAGGAACGATTGTCGGCAAGGGCGTTATCAATAATACCGTTACCAACCGTCTCATGAAAATGCTCGAACAAAACGGCATCCCCACCCATTTCATCGAACAGCTTTCGGATAGGGAGACCGCAGTTCATGCCGTTAAGATAGTACCTCTTGAGGTAATCGTCAGAAACATCGCCGCCGGCTCTCTTTCAAAACGTTTGGGCTTGCCCGAAGGAACACAGCTCAAGAAAACCGTTCTGGAGTTTTCATATAAGGACGATGCACTGGGAGATCCGATGATAAACGATTATCATGTATTTGCAATGGAGCTTTGCACTGCCGAGGAATTGGAACTTATTAAAAATTATGCTTTGAGAATCAACGAAATTCTCGTTCCGTTCTTCAAAAAGCTCAACATAGACCTGGTCGATTTCAAACTTGAATTCGGCAAGCTTTCGAACGGAAAGATCGTTCTTGCCGATGAAATCTCTCCCGACACCTGCCGTTTCTGGGACAGCACAACCCATGAAAAACTCGATAAGGACAGGTTCCGCCGTGACCTTGGCAATGTCGAGGACGCATACCAGGAAATTTTAAGACGATTGATGGAAGACTGATGGACGATATAATTACCTCTATTCACGAAGAATGCGGCGTTGCGGGCATTTCCGTTCCGAAAGCCTGCGACGTTGCCGCATATATATATTACGCTTTGTTCGCACTGCAACACAGGGGTCAACAGAGTGCCGGAATTGCGGTAAACGACGACGGCGTTATTACCTCACACTGCGATGAAGGACTTGTAAACGACGTATTTGATGAGTCCACACTGGCAAGCCTCGGTAACGGACGCATGGCGGTAGGGCACGTCAGATATGCCACCACAGGTGACGACAGAAGAACCAACAGTCAACCTCTTGTGGTCAATCATGTAAAGGGCAGTCTCGTTTTGGCACATAACGGTAACTTAACCAACGATGCGGAACTCAGAGAGGAACTCGAACTTCAGGGCTCTATCTTCCATACGACCACCGATTCCGAAGTTATCGCCTACATGATAACAAAGGAGAGACTCACCGCTCCCTCCATAGAGGACGCCGTATCCAATGCCATGTTAAGGCTCAAGGGTGCATATTCACTTGTAATAATGTCACCGAGTAAACTCATAGCAGCAAGAGACCCCCACGGTTTCCGTCCCCTTTGCATGGGTGAATTTGCCGACGGCGGATATGCCTTTGCTTCCGAAACATGCGCACTTGACGCAATGGGCGCAAAATATGTCAGGGATATTGAACCGGGCGAAATCGTTGTTGTAAAGGGTAATGAAGTAACCTCAATTCGCAGGCATTGTAATAAGGAAAAACATGCACTGTGCGTATTTGAATATATCTATTTTGCAAGACCCGACAGCTATATCGAAGGCTGTTCCGTACATGCGGCAAGAAAACGTGCCGGAGCTTTCCTGGCTCTTGAATATCCCGTTCAAGCCGATGTTGTAATAGGCGTTCCCGATTCGGGAATAGATGCAGCACTCGGTTTTTCGGGTCAGTCGGGTATTCCCTACGGTGTAGGTTTTATAAAGAACAAATACATCGGCAGGACATTCATTTCGCCCAATCAGAGCGCAAGGGAAAAGGGCGTCAGAATAAAACTCAATCCCGTTATTGAAACCGTAAAGGGCAAAAGAGTTGTTCTTATCGATGATTCCATAGTCAGAGGAACTACCATTGCCAGGATAGTAAAGCTACTTAGAACCGCAGGCGCAACCGAGGTTCATGTACGCTCTGCCGCCCCCAAGTTCCTGTTCCCGTGTTATTTCGGTACGGATGTGCCGTCGTGTGAGGAACTTATCGCAAACCAATATGATGATGAAGGTCTGCTCAAAAAGCTTAATGTCGATTCAATCGGATTTTTGAGCATTGAAAACGCAAAGCTTCTTGCCGGCAACGGCTGTCACGATTATTGTGTCGGTTGCTTCAGCGGAGAATACCCCTGCGAACCGCCCAAACGCAAATGGGTAAACAGATATTCCAAAAAAATCGGTGTTAAGGAGGAATAAAAATGTCAACTGAAAGTAAAAGCGCAAGCTACGAAAAAGCGGGTGTAGACATAACCGCGGGTTATCGTGCGGTCGAACTGATGAAAAAGCACGTTTCCAGAACATTGACCAAGGGCTGTATTTCGGATATAGGCAGTTTCGGAGGACTTTTTAAACCCGATTTAGCCGGAATGAAAGAACCTATCCTGGTAAGCGGTACCGACGGTGTCGGAACAAAGCTTAAACTTGCGTTCACAATGAACAAGTATAATACCGTCGGCATTGACTGCGTTGCCATGTGTGTAAACGATATCATCTGCTGCGGTGCAAAGCCTCTGTTCTTCCTTGACTACATTGCACTGGGCAAAAACGTTCCCGAAAATGTAGCTTCGATAGTCGAAGGCGTCGCAGAGGGCTGTGTGCAGTCCGATTGTGCGCTCATAGGCGGTGAAACTGCGGAAATGCCGGGATTCTATCCCGTAGACGAATTTGACCTTGCCGGCTTTGCCGTCGGTATTGTCGATAAGGAAAAGATTTTCGATAATGAAAAGATGCAGGCAGGCGATGTTCTCATCGCTCTGCCGTCAAGCGGAGTTCATTCCAACGGCTTTTCGCTCGTAAGGCATGTGTTCGGTATGAACACCAATCCCGATGTAATCAGAACCTATGTCGAATCATTGGGTACGACGCTCGGCGAAGCATTGCTCGTACCTACAAAGATTTACGTCAAAAGTATCCTTTCACTCGGTGAACAGGTTGAAATCAAGGGTTGCGCTCATATAACGGGCGGCGGTTTCTATGAGAATATCCCCCGCTGCTTAAAGAAGGGTCTCGGCGCAAAAATCGATCGCAACAGCTTGAAGATTCCTCCCCTGTTTGAACTTATTGCACGTACGGGCAATATTCCCGAAAGGGATATGTTCAATACCTTCAACATGGGCGTCGGAATGTGCGTAGTCGTTAGCGCAAAAGATGCCGAAAAGGCTGTGGGCATATTGAAATCCTGTGGCGAAGATGCTTACATAATGGGTGAATTGGTCGCCAACGAGGGAATTACTATATGCTGATTCCCCGAGCTGCCGTGCTTGTTTCCGGCGGAGGCACAAATCTTCAAGCCATTTTGGACAAGAGGGGAACTATTGTCAACAGCGGTGAAATTGCACTGGTAATTTCAAATAAACCCGATGTATTCGCTCTTGAAAGGGCAAAGCGTGCCGGTATAGAAAATATCTATGTACCGTATGACAAACTCCATCCCGAAAAATTCGAAAGCGAAGTTCTTTCACTGTTTGAACTTCACCGCATAGATGTTGTCGTGCTTGCGGGGTTCACTGCGATTTTAAGTGAAAATTTCGTTTCAAAGTATCCCCGTAGAATGCTGAACGTACATCCGTCACTCATCCCCTCATTTTGCGGCAAGGGTTTTTACGGGCTGAAAGTTCATGAAGCCGCACTGGAATATGGGGTTAAGGTCACGGGCGCAACGGTGCATTTTGTAAATGCAGTTGCAGATGGCGGAGAAATCGTTGCGCAAAAGGCAGTTTATATCGAGCCCGATGATACTGCTCAAAGTTTGCAAAAGAGAGTTATGGAACAGGCTGAATGGGAAATCCTGCCTATGGCTCTTGAAATGGTATTTAATGAAATAATAAATGAAAGGAACCGCAAACATGGATCTATTTGATTATTTATCCGAAAAAGAATACCCCGGCAGGGGAATAATTGTCGGACACAACGGAACGGCGATAGTTATCGCCTATTTCATAATGGGCAGAAGCGAAAACAGTCGCAACCGTGTTTTCCGAAAAACCGAGTACGGTCTGCGCACCATTCCCTTTGACGAAAGCAAATGCGTTGACCCGAGTCTTATAATCTATTCGCCGGTTCGTGAACTCGGCGGTAATATCATCGTTTCCAACGGTGATCAGACGGACACCATTTACGACCAGATGACAATAGGCGGAACCTTTGAAGCCGCTCTGCATAAGCGTATTTTCGAGCCCGACAGACCCAACTTCACACCCAGAATAAGCGCAATGGTTAATAAAAACGGCTACAAGCTGAGCATCCTTAAATCCGATGACGGATTTGGCGAAGATTGCCTGCGTGCATTCTTTGAATACAGCTACTCAAAAGAAATAGGACACATCATTCACACCTATGAAGGTGACGGCGATCCTTTGCCCTCCTTCAAGGGTGAACCGAGACGCCTTGAAATCCCTCTTATGGGTATCAACGATTTCTCCGAAAAATTGTTCGCTTCTCTCAACCCCGAAAACAGGATATCCCTCTATACAAGATTTATCCACAACATCGGCAACAGACAGGAAATAAGAGTTATTAACAGGTGGCAACCCAGTGATATATGAGCTTAAATATGGTTGTAATCCCAACCAAAAACCTGCTTCCGTTTCAATTGACGGAGAGCTTCCGATACAGATTTTAAACGGCAGAGCCGGATATATAAACCTTCTTGATGCACTTAACGGCTATCAGCTTGTAAGTGAACTTAAGCGTGCCACGGGCTATCCCGCTGCGGCAAGTTTTAAGCATGTCAGCCCTGCCGGAGCCGCTATCGGTTTACCGCTTGACGATACGTTAAAGCGTATGTACTTTACAGACGACAGTATAGAACTTTCGCCCCTTGCCTGCGCCTATGTCAGAGCAAGAGGTGCAGATCGTATGTCCTCATTCGGCGACTTCGTTTCCGTCAGCGATAAAGTCGATATAAGCCTTGCTAAGATATTACAACATGAGGTTTCAGACGGTATCATTGCCCCCGATTACGATGAAGAAGCATTGAATATTCTCAAATCGAAAAAGAAGGGCAACTACACCGTAATCAAGATGGATCCCGATTATGTTCCGTCTCCTATTGAAAAGCGCACGGTATACGGCATTACATTCGAGCAGGGCAGAAATGACCTGGCGATTGACGAGCATTTGCTTGAAAACATAGTAACGAAGAATAAAACCCTACCCGAAAATGCCAAGAGGGATCTGCTTGTTGCGCTCATTACTTTGAAGTATACACAGTCAAATTCCGTTTGCTATGCCGAGGACGGACAGACAATCGGCGTAGGCGCAGGGCAGCAGTCGAGAATTCACTGCACACGTCTTGCAGGCGGTAAGGCGGACTTCTGGCATTTAAGAAAGAGTCCCAAAGTGCTTAACCTACCGTTCAGAACCGACATCCCCAGAGCAAATCGTGATAACGCAATCGATTTGTATTTGAGCAATGAAGAATCGGGAGATGTACTGGATGAAGGTAAGTGGCAGAATTTCTTCACCGTTCGTCCCGAACCGTTCACCGTTGAAGAAAAGAAGCAATGGCTGTCTCAATTCACCGACACCGTTGTCGCAAGCGATGCTTTCTTCCCGTTCAGCGACAATATAGAGCGTGCGCATAGAAGCGGAGTCCGCTATATAGCACAGCCCGGCGGTTCGGTACGTGATGACGATGTAATTAAAGCCTGTGATGAACACGATATGCTCATGGCTTTTACGGGAATCAGATTGTTCCATCATTAATCAGGAGTAAGCATGAATATTTTACTTATCGGCTCGGGCGGTCGTGAACACGCCATAGCCAAAAAGCTTTGTCAAAGCCCCAAATGTACCAAGCTTTATGCTTTACCCGGTAACGGCGGTATAGGTGAAATTGCACAGTGCGTCAATATTTCCGCAACGGATATTGAAGGCATAGTTCAATTTGCCGTTACTCACTCCATCGACTTTGCGGCGGTAATCCCCGATGATCCGCTTGCTTTAGGGCTTACCGATAAGCTTAGGGGAAAGGGTATTCCCTGTTTCGGACCGTCTGCGGCAGCCGCAATAATCGAAAGCAGCAAGGTGTTTTCAAAGCAGTTGATGAAAAAATACGATATTCCCACCGCTAATTACGAAACCTTCGATTGTTGCGACAAAGCTGTAGAGTACGCATCTACACAAAATTATCCGCTCGTCATAAAGGCGGACGGACTTGCTTTGGGTAAGGGCGTTATAATTGCCGAAAATTTCGAAGAAGCACAGACCGCCATCAGGCAGATGATGCTCGATAAGAAGTTCGGCGAAAGCGGAGTGCGAATAGTAATAGAAGAATTTCTTTGCGGAGAAGAAGTATCCGTACTTACATTTACCGACGGAAAAACTGTTGTTCAAATGCCTTCCTCAATGGACCACAAGCGCATAGGCGACGGTGACGTCGGACTCAATACAGGCGGCATGGGCGCAATAGTCCCCAACCCCTTCTATACCGATGAAATGCAGCATCGTACTATGGAAGAAATTATTCTTCCCACGATAAACGCCATGCGCAGCGAAGGAAGAACTTTCAAGGGCTGTCTTTATTTCGGTCTTATGATTACAAAGGACGGACCTAAGGTTATAGAATACAACTGCCGCTTCGGTGACCCCGAAACGCAGGCGGTACTCCCGCTGCTCAAAAGCGACCTGGTTGAAATCATGCTCGCCGTTGAAAACGAAACGCTTGAAAACTGCGAAGTTGAATTTGAAAACGCAAGCTCCTGCTGTCTTGTTATCGCAAGCGACGGTTATCCCGTAAAATACGAAAAGGGCAAGGAAATTACCTTTGGGCATTTCCCGGGAAATATTACCGTTTTCCATGCAGGCACAAAGAAAGACGGCGAAAAGCTGCTGACAAACGGCGGAAGGGTCTTGGGCATAACCTCCGTTTGCGACAATTTGGACGATGCGATAAAAGCATCGTATGAAGCCGCAAAGCAAATCCGCTTCGACGGTATGTATTTCAGAAAAGATATAGGTCAAAGAGCTTTAAAGGCAAAATAAGAAGAAGGAAACATTATGGTATTTAGGATTTTCAGCGAAAAGAAAAAGGAATACCGTGAAGCCGCCCGGTCACTCAAGGCGGAAATCGGTATAAAAGAAATCGAAGAAATACGAATAATAAATCGTTATGATGTAGAGGGCATAGACGAACAACTCTTTAAGCTGTGTTCGCTCACCGTTTTTTCGGAGCCCCGGGTTGACGATGTTTATTTTGATCTTCCGCAATTCCCTGTAAATACCCATGTATTTGTCACGGAATATTTGCCGGGTCAATTTGATCAGAGAGCGGATTCGGCGGCGCAGTGCATAAGCCTTGTCGGCTCGTGCGAACGTCCTGCCGTGCGCAGCGCGGTCGTGTATGCGCTTGTAGGCGATATCACTTCCGAGCAGCTTGAAAAGGTCAAGAAATACATAATAAACCCCGTCGATTCAAGAGAAGCGGATATGAACAAACCCGAGACGCTCAAGATGGCGCAAACGGAAGTTAAAGATGTTGAATCGGTGCCGCTGAGTGAAATCGATTCGAAGGAGCTTATAGCCAAATACGGTCTTGCAATGGATGAGGCTGATGTGAATATGTTGAAGGATTATTTTGCATCCGAACACAGAGAGCCCACTATAACGGAGTTAAAGGTTATAGATACCTACTGGTCCGACCATTGCAGACATACTACATTCAATACGGAAATAACCCAAGCACAGATTAACGATAAAAAAGTTGCCAACGCATACAGGAGATATCTGTCGCTGCGCAATGAAATAGGCGATAAGAAGGATGTATGCCTCATGGATATGGGTTGTTTTGCAGCCAAGGCACTGAAAAAAGAGGGCGTACTGAAAAATCTTGACGAATCGGATGAAATAAACGCCTGCACGGTTAAGGTTGACGTTGACGTTGACGGAGTGAAAGAACCGTGGCTTTTGCTGTTTAAAAACGAAACTCATAATCACCCCACCGAGATAGAACCGTTCGGCGGTGCGGCAACATGCGTCGGCGGAGCTATAAGAGATCCGCTTTCGGGACGAAGCTACGTTTATAACGCAATGCGTATAACGGGTTGCGGCGATCCGTTGACAAAAATCGAAGATACGATTCCGGGCAAACTTCCGCAGAGAAAGATAGCAACTACCGCCGCTGCCGGCTACAGTTCTTACGGCAATCAGATAGGTCTGGCTACAGGTTTGGTTGATGAACTTTACCACCCGGGATACATTGCAAAACATATGGAAATCGGCGCAGTTGTAGGTGCAGCCCCCAAAAACAATGTCAGAAGGGACAAGCCCTGCGCAGGAGATAAGGTCATTCTGCTCGGAGGAAGAACCGGTAGGGACGGCTGCGGAGGAGCAACGGGCTCATCCAAATCTCATACGACCGATTCACTTGCAAGTTGCGGCGCAGAAGTTCAAAAGGGTAATGCTCCCGAAGAACGCAAGCTTCAACGACTCTTTTCAAACCCCGACGCTACCAAGCTTATAAAATGCTGCAACGATTTCGGCGCAGGCGGTGTCTCCGTCGCCATAGGCGAACTTGCCGACGGTCTTGAAATAAACCTTGATGCCGTACCGAAAAAGTACGAAGGTTTGGACGGAACGGAGCTTGCGATAAGCGAATCTCAGGAGAGAATGGCCGTGGTTGTCGAAGCAAATGACGCTAAGACATTCTTAGACCTTGCCTATGAAGAAAACCTCGAAGCTACGATTGTGGCGGAAGTAAACGACAGCGGAAGAATGGTGATGTACCACAACGGGAAACGTATCGTTGATATTTCAAGAGAATTTTTGAATACAAACGGTGCGAAGAAATCTGCGCACGTTGTTGTTACCGAACCCGAAAAGGTAGAAACGAAGCTTAAAGGCGACAATTTCCATGACTGCATTTGTGCATTGGTAAGCGACTTAAACGTTTGCTCACGTCAGGGACTTGCGGAGAGATTTGACTCCACCATAGGTGCGGGAACGGTGCTTATGCCGTTTGGCGGAAAGAATATGGTTACCCCCACACAGGTCATGGCGGCAAAATTCCCCGTCAGAAACGGACAGACCGATTCATGCTCCGTAATGAGTTACGGTTTTGACCCCTATCTTTCCGAAAAAGACCCCTATATGGGTGCATACTATGCCGTTATAAATTCCGTTGCCAAGCTTGCGGCAAGCGGTGCAAGTCTTGAAAACTGCTACCTCACCTTCCAGGAATATTTCGAGAAATTGGGTAACGACGAACAGCGCTGGGGAAAACCCGTTGCGGCACTTCTCGGTGCATTGGACGCACAGCTCGGTCTCAAACTTGCGGCAATAGGCGGTAAAGATTCCATGAGCGGAAGCTTTGAAAATATTCACGTTCCGCCCACGTTAGTCTCTTTCGCAATCACAAAAGACGAAGCAAAAAATATCATCTCGCCCGAATTTAAGGGCAGTGACCACAGCGTAATAATTATCGAACCCGAAGTCAACGAGTTCGGAATTGCCGATGTAAATTCTTTGAGAGAGAAATATGACTATGTAAACAAGCTCATATCCTGCGGCAAAGCCGTTTCCGCATGGGCGGTAACAGTCGGCGGCATAGCAGAGGGCGTGTTCAAAATGGCAATCGGCAACGGAATAGGTTTCCGCTTTGACAGTTCCGTAACTTTGACGGATGCGTTTAAGATGAACTACGGCAGCATAATCCTTGAGCTTAACGAAAAGGTAAGTTCATTTGACGGCGCAAGGATAATAGGCAGTACCGTTTCAAATGAGAGCATAATCTTCGGTGATGAAAGCGTATCTCTTTCATCGCTTAACGAACTGTATTCATCCAAGCTTGAAAGCGTCTATCACCACAGGACAGAGGATAATAACGATGTGCCTGCGATAACATATGAATTTACAGGAAAGAGAACCTTCCCTGCCGTAAAGCGTGAAAAGGTAAAGGTTCTTATACCCGTATTCCCCGGAACGAACTGCGAATTCGATTCCGCAAGGGCAATGCGCCTTGCAGGTGCAGAACCCGAGATTCTCGTTATAAAGAATCTGAACGTTCAAAGCATCAACGAATCCGTGGACGCTTTTGCAAGAAAGCTTGCAGAATCGCAAATTTTGTTTATCCCCGGCGGGTTCTCGGGCGGAGATGAGCCGGAAGGATCGGCAAAGCTTATAGCATCGTTCATGAGAAACGGCAAAGCCGCAAGCGAAATTACGCAGCTGCTTGATAAGCGTGACGGATTGATTCTGGGCATATGTAACGGTTTCCAGGCTCTTGTCAAGCTCGGACTTGTTCCGTTCGGACGCATAATCACGGCGGATGAATACTGTCCCACATTGACATTCAATACGATAGGACATCACCGTTCGCGCCTTGTTCATACACGTGCCGCATCGAATCTGTCGCCGTGGCTCATGTACAGGCAGCCGGGCAGCATAGCAACCGTTCCCGTTTCACACGGTGAAGGCAGGTTTGTATGCAATGATGAACTTATGGCAAAGCTTATAAAGAACGGACAGGTCGCATTCCAGTATTGCGATGCAAACGGTCATGTTTCCATGGATACCGTGATTAACCCCAACGGTTCGGTATTCGCCGTTGAAGGCATTACAAGCCCCGACGGCAGAATTTTGGGTAAGATGGCACACAGCGAACGCATGGGTGAAAATCTTTATAAGAACGTACCCGGAAATGATGAGTTTTCCATTTTCAAAGCCGCAGTTGATTATTTTAAGGTTTAATTTAAAACCGTCGGTTGACCGATTGAGGCTTGATTTTAGAATTAACTTAGTGTACAATTAATCAATTTACACCGTTCGACATTTATGAACGGGAACAGAAAAGGAGTCATGATGTCAGCAAAGATAATTGACGGAAGATTGCTTGCGGATGAAGTATACCACGAATTGAGCGGCAGGGTTAAACGCCTCAGCTCAATGGGTATCGTTCCGTGCATTGCAATCCTCAGCATCGGAGATGATGTTCTTGATAAAAAGAGGGTTTCTCTTAAAGAAAATGCGGCAATGAAGCTGGGTATGGAAAGCATAACATATTGCCTCAGACCGGATATTACTCAGGACAGGGTTATTGAACTTATCAACAAGCTCAATCAGGATAAACACATACACGGAATCATTGTTCAAACTCCCATGCCGGACCAGCTTGATGTAAAGGCGGTTCTTGAATCAATAGATCCGGAAAAGGATTTGGATGGTTTACATTTCTGTAATGCCGGTAAACTCCTCAACGGAGACCCTGCAATCGTTGCCTGTACGCCAAGAGCTATCATAAGAATTATTGACAGCATCGGTATGGATATTCAAGCAAAGCACACCGTTGTTGTCGGTAAATCCGTACTCGTCGGCAGACCCATTGCCGTTTGCCTTTTAAACAGAAACGCAACGGTTTCCGTTTGTCACACCAAAACAACCAACTTAGCCGATATAACCAAGAATGCCGATATTCTGGTCGTTGCTGCCGGCAGCCCTGCCCTTATTAAGGCGGACATGGTTAAGGAAGGTGCGGTCGTGATTGACGTGGGACAGACAAGCGTTGACGGGCATTTAAAAGGCGACGTTGATTTTGACGCAGTCAGTGAAAAAGCAAGCTATATCACCAAAACAGTCGGCGGTGTCGGTCCTATGACAGTCGCAATGCTTATGGCTAATTTGGTTGATTGTGCAGAAAATATAAGCAGAATACACTAGATCATTATTATAAAGGAGTTATTATGGCATACATTTACGATGAACCGTCAAGAACCTTCGGCGAATACCTGTTGGTTCCGGGCTATTCAGGCAAAAACTGCATTCCCGCTAATGTCAGTTTGAAAACACCTCTCGTCAAATACAGAAAGGGCGAGGAGGAATGCCCCGTCAGCATAAATATCCCCATGGTCTCCGCCGTTATGCAGGCGGTATCCAACGATACCATGGCTATCGCACTTGCCCGTGAAGGCGGAATCTCATTTATCTACGGTTCCCAAACCCCCGAAGCTCAGGCTCAGATGGTTAAAAATGTCAAGGGCTATAAGGCAGGCTTTGTTGTCAGCGACTCAAACCTCAAGCCCGACGCAACCCTAAAAGACGTTCTTGAGCTTTACGAAAAAACAGGTCACTCCACCGTTGCCATAACCGATGACGGCACAGGTACGGGTAAACTTCTGGGTTTGGTAACGGATAAGGATTACAGGGTCAGTCGCATGAGTTCGTCCGAACCCGTGGTTAATTTCATGACCCCGATGGATAAACTTTTCTATGCTTACGACGATACCACGTTGAAAACAGCAAACGATATTATCTGGGAACACAAGCTTAACGCTTTGCCTATTATCGACAAGGACGGAATGCTGAAATATTTCGTATTCCGCAAGGACTATTCCACTCATAAAGCAAATCCTTCGGAATGCATCGATACACATAAGCGTTACATGGTCGGCGCAGGTATAAATACAAGGGATTATGAGCAGAGAGTTCCGCTGCTTGTAGATGCAGGTGTCGATGTACTTTGCATTGACTCATCCGAAGGCTTTACCGAATGGCAGAAGATAACAATCGAGTACATAAAGCAGACCTACGGCGACAAAGTTAAGGTCGGTGCGGGCAATGTAGTCGATGCCGAAGGTTTCAGATTTCTTGCAAATGCAGGTGCCGATTTCATTAAAGTCGGTATCGGCGGCGGAAGTATCTGCATTACCCGTGAACAGAAGGGTATCGGCAGAGGACAGGCAACCGCAGTGCTTGACGTTGCAAAGGAAAGGGACAAGTATTTCAAGGAGACGGGTATTTATATCCCCATCTGCTCCGACGGCGGCATAGTTCATGACTATCACATCACCCTGGCTCTGGCAATGGGTGCCGACTTCGTCATGCTGGGTAGGTATTTCTCAAGATTTGACGAAAGTCCCACCGAAAAAATCCGTATCAACGGCAATTACTATAAGGAATACTGGGGCGAAGGCAGCAATCGTGCGCGCAATTGGCAGCGTTACGATATGGGCGGAGCGGCAAAACTCAGCTTTGAAGAAGGCGTTGACGCTTATGTTCCCTATGCAGGCAACTTGAAGGATAATGTCAATGCTACCCTCAACAAGGTGAAATCCACCATGTGCAATTGCGGTGTATTGACAATAGAAGAATTGCAGAAGAACGCCAAACTAACGGTCGTATCGTCAACCAGTATCGTTGAAGGCGGTTCTCACGATGTAATTCTTAAAAACAATGTGCCTGCCAAAGGTTGAACCGAGTAAATATATTTAAAATCGTTAAAATTTTACTTGACATTCGGCGGATGATTCCGCTATAATGTGTACTTGTGACACTATGGGTTGAAGTATTGATAAAAACAACCCGATAAGAAATAATTAAGTAAGAAAGAGGTACATAGTATGAAGATGACCTACCAGCCCAAAGTAAGGCAGAGGAAAAAGGTTCATGGTTTCCGTAAACGCATGAGCACTAAGAACGGTCGCAATGTTCTTGCTCGCAGAAGGCTTAAAGGCAGAAAGAAGCTATCCGCATAAACAGGCAATTGATTTTTCATTAAGTTTAACGGCGGAGTCGTATGACTCCGCCGGACAGCTTTTTAACAACATTGCGTCAGGGTTTTAGAAACATTGAAGCGTTGCTATTCTCTCAAACGAAATAAGGAATTTCGGTATGCTTATCGTGTCGGCAAATCCGTCGGTACGAAGAGCATGGTTCTTATTTATGCAAAAAATAAGCAGGAGGAGCTTAAAATAGGCTTTTCGGTCAGTAAAAAGCTCGGTAACGCTGTGACACGCAACAAAATAAAACGCAGAATGAGGGAGGCGGTTACGCCTCTTATTCCCGATATAAAAAGAGGCTATAAGCTTATTTTTATTGCAAAGCATCCGCTAAAGGATGAACGCTTTACGGCAATATGTTCGGGCATGAATTATATGCTGAAAAAATCAGGTCTTCTCGAACAAAAAGCAACCGAATCCGCTATAAAGGGTCAATGCGATGACCGATAGAAAAGGTCTCGAACAAAATCGCAAATTCGGTCCTGTCTCAAGATTCATTCAGTGGTCGATTAGATTTTACCAAAAGAATATCTCACCGATGCTCGGAGCAAACTGTAAATACATTCCCACCTGCTCCCAGTATGCCCTTGAGGCTGTTCAAATGCACGGTGTTGTAGTCGGAGTGTTGCTTGCCGTATGGAGAATATTGCGTTGTAATCCCTTTTCTAAGGGAGGTTACGACCCGGTTCCGCCCAAAAACAAAGCCGATAGGGTTTAAATTTCCGCTACGGTATGAAAGGTAATAAATGATTAACGAGTTTTTTCTCACCGAATGGTTCTTCAGTCTGTTGAGATGGCTGTATTCATTTTTGGGTAACAGCTATTTCCTCGCAATTTTTATCACAACGCTTGCGTTAAGGCTCATTCAGGTATATCCCGACATCAAGAGCCGTACCGTTCAGAAAAAGCAGGCTGCATTGCAGCCCGAATTGGATAAGCTGCAAAAGAAATATCAGGATAATCCGCAAAAACTCCAGCAGGAAACAAGCAGAATTATGAAGGAAAACGGAGTCAGTATGCTCTCCGGTTGTTTGCCTATGCTCATTACTCTGCCTATATTCTTCTGCTTTTTGGCTGCGTTCCGTTTTTGGGGCTATGAGCAAACCTTAAAGCTTACCTATGAAACAATCATAAGCGAACAGCAACTTCAACAACAGGGCATCGTTATAGACTGGGAAAACGGCGATCCCGACGAAAACTGGGAAAAATGGCAGGATACCATAGCTGCCAAAACTTTCGGTAGCTATAAATTCCTTTGGATAACCAATATCTGGCAGCCCGATAACGGCTTTAAGAGTGTAGTTACCACCGCCGCCGAGGTTAAAAAGTATCCGAATATCGAAAACCTCGTTCTTTTCCACAAGGGCTATACAGACCTTGACGGTAACTTCGTTTCCGGTGAGCATATTTGGGATACCCTTGTCGAATACGGTATCGCAGAAGGTGAATTTTCATCGGACAGCATGAAACTTCTCGTAACGGACGAGGCTGCCGAGGAATATGACTCCAGAATGAGCATCTATAAGCGCGGATATAATAACGGCTTATTCATCCTTCCCGTACTTGCCGCTCTGTTCCAATTCCTTGCTTCATGGTTGCCTCAGCGTAAACAGAAGAAGCAAAACCCCGCCGCAAATCAGGCAGCAGGCAGCATGAATTTCATGATGTGGCTCTTCCCCCTCATGAGCTTCTATTTCTGCTTGACCGCAACTTCGGCTTTCGCCTTGTATTGGGTTCTTTCAAGTATATTCACTCTCGTTTCATCAACGGTTATCTCCGCTATTATTGAGAAAAAACCCGTTGTGCTTACTCCCAAAAAGCAACCCGAAAGACAAAATCCGAGACATTACTATTCTAAAAAGAAATAATTTTCCAAAGCATAGCGGGCATCGTGCATAATGTCCGCTATGGTGTTATGCTTCGGCGTCGCTGCCGAAAATCGAAAGGACATATATGCGTTCAATAGAAGTAACCGACAAATCGGTAGACATAGCCATATTTAACGGCTTGCAGCAGCTTGGCCTCTCAATAGATGAGGTAACAATAGATATAATTCAAACCGAAACAAAGGGTATTCTGGGTATCGGAGCAAAGCCCGCAAAGGTTCGCCTTACAGAAAAACCCACGGAAGAGGTTATAATTCCCGACTTTGAGAGCGAAAAATTCAAACCTCGCCGTAACAGTGAAAAAAGATACAACGATAAAAAAGAATCGTTTGAAAACAAGAAAAAACCCCGTAACGACTTTTCCGAAAAGAAGTCCTATCGTCGTGAGGAAACCGATACCGGCGCAAATAAATCGGAAACTCAAACCCAGCCTGTTGAGGAAACTGTAAATGCCGAACAGGTCGGTGTTGCACGTCGTCGTCCCGAAAAGAAAAAGCTGTATAAGAATATTGACGAAATGTTTGCAGCTCAGGGCGAACAGGAAGATTCTTCAACCCTTTCCGACTTTGTAAACGACGAACTGGGCTCTGCCACAATGCTTTCCGGAGCTTCGTCCTTCAGTCCCTATTCATCCTCCGATTTCGAATTCTCCGCATCTAAGCAGAGCGGATCGAATGAAAAGAGCATTTCCGAAGTCGTTCGTCAGGCAGAACTTTTGGCTGATTCTTCGGAACTTGATGAGGAAGTCGTTATCGAAACACCCAAAGTAGCTAAACCCCGCAACGACAACCGCCGTTCTAATAACAAAAACAACAATCGTAGAAACGACAGAAAACCGCCCAAGCAGAATGCTGAAGCAAATGCCAACGCAAATGCGAAGGCACATCACGAAGCATCGAATAAGAACAATGCTCGTCCCACACAAAATTCCATACATGCCAAAAAGTATGACTATACCGAGGAAGCGGCTATCGATAATCCCGCTGCGGAGTATGTAAAGGGTCTGCTTGATAAGATGGGTATGGAAGCAAAGGTGCTTGCTTACCGTGACGAAGAAGCTATACGTTTGAGAATCGACAGCGAAGAAATCGGTATGCTTATCGGTCGCCGCGGCGAAAATCTTGATGCGATTCAGTATCTTACCAGCCTCACGGTCAATCGCAACAGCAAGGACGATGAATACGTCCGTGTAACTATCGATGCACAGCAATATCGTGAAAAGAGAGAGGAAACTTTGATTCGTCTTGCAAAGCGTGTTGCACAGCAGGTCAGAAGCACGGGAAAAGCAAAGGTGCTTGAACCCATGAATCCCTATGAGCGCAGAATACTCCATTCCGCACTTCAGGGTAATCCGTTCGTTTCGACTCACAGTGAGGGTGAAGAACCCAACCGCCGTGTTGTCGTAACTCCAAGACGCAGAAACAGGAATTTCGACTCTCGTCGTCGTAACAATAAACACCGTGAAAACGGAGAAGTAACAACCCCTGCTTTTACGCCGGATAATCCACCGATTCCCAAAGTGGAGGAACAGGCTTGAGCAGTGTTGACTTAAATGCAAATATTTTCGCACTGTCCACGCCTGTGGGCGGTGCGATTGCTCTTTTGAGAGCAAGCGGTAATAATCTTTTACCGATTTTAAAACAAATTTTCAGCGGTAAAATCGAAACGGGCAAAATGAACTACGGTCATCTTATCGACCCCCAAAGCGGTAGGAAAATCGATTCATGTATGGTTTCGTTCTTTGAAAAGCCCCATTCGTATACCGGTGAAGACGTCTTTGAACTTAATCTCCACGGCTCTTATGCCATTGTCAGAGCAGCTTATGACTTGCTTAGAAGCTGCAATATGCGAGAGGCGCAGCCGGGCGAATTTACAAAACGTGCATTTATCAACGGCAAACTCGACCTTGTTCAGGCGGATGCCGTTATGGATCTCGTGCTTTCCGATACCGAACGCAGCCGTAAATCCGCACTTGAACAGCTTGACGGAGGGCTGAGTAAAGCCATAGCCGAAATTGAAAATACCCTTATAAATCTTGCCACGGAACTTTCGGCGGCAATGGATTACCCCGATGAAATGGAGGAGGAAGCCCTTTCAAACGCCGAAGAAGTAGTTTCAAATGCTACCGTAAAGCTTGATAAACTCATCAGCTCCGCAAAATCGGGCAGGATATTAAGAATGGGAGCCAAGGTAGTAATTCTGGGCAATCCAAATGCAGGTAAATCAAGCCTTATGAATATTCTTATCGGTTCAAGCAGGGCAATAGTCACCAATATTGCGGGAACTACCCGTGATACACTCGAAGAAAAAATCGATATTCTCGGTTATCCCATAAGGCTTATCGATACCGCAGGCTTGCATGAAACCGATGATATCGTTGAGAAAATCGGTATCGAACGTGCTTTAAATGAATCCCAAACGGCAGAGCTGATACTGCGTGTTATCGATGCCGATGAAAACTATTGCGACGATGAACTGATTGGTTTGCACAATGATTCCGATAATGTCGTTTATGTGGTAAATAAATGCGATTTAAGCAGTGATAATGCCGCTAAAATCGCAAGCAGGATTCAAAACCTGATAGAAAATGCCCCCGTCGTGATTACAAGCTGTGAAACGGGTGAGGGCATTGATGAATTGAAACAAACCATTATTTCACTCGTTGCGCCTACCGACGGAGAGAGCAATATCGTTACAAACGAAAGGCATTTGGCTTGCTTAAAACGTGCCGGGTGTGAACTTAACGAACTCGGCTCTGCACCTACCGTTGACCTTAAAGCGATGCTTTTGGATTCCGCACTGATTCACCTTGGTGAAATAACAGGAAGAACTGCCACCGAAGAAGTCCTTGACGGAATTTTTAAACGGTTTTGCGTGGGAAAATAATTTCAAAAAAAGAAAGGAAGACAGGAAAACAATGTTAATGGATGCAAAAGGCATTATCCGCCGTACGGAGGATATACTCCGCAATGATTACCAAATAGAACTGCCTCAGGCAAATGCACAGCAGCTTCATAAAGCTCTTTCCGATGCAACGATGTACGCCATCGCCGACGATTGGAGAAGAAGCCGTCGTGCAATGGAGAATACAAGACGTGCCTATTATATCTCGGCAGAGTACCTGACAGGACGCATGGTCTTTAATAATCTGTTCAATCTCGGATTAATTGACGAGGTCAGACGCCTTCTCTCCCTTAGAGGTGTTGATATCAATATGCTCGAAGAAATAGAGGATTGCGCACTCGGTAACGGCGGTCTGGGCAGACTTGCCGCCTGCTTCCTTGACAGTGCCGCAACGCACGACCTTCCCCTTGACGGCTACGGTATTCGATATAAGTTCGGTCTGTTCAAACAAAGTTTTATCAACGGCTTCCAAATCGAACGTGCCGATGACTGGCAAAGACAGGGCGATCCGTGGAGCAGAAGACGTGATGATAAGATAGTTACCGTTGATTTCGGTGATAAACAGGTTCTTGCCGTTCCTTACGATATGCCGATAATAGGCTACAATACCGCAACAATCGGTACGCTCAGACTTTGGCAAAGTGAAGCGATAGAGGAGTTTGACTTCAGTGCCTTCAATGCTCAAGACTATGCGCTGGCGGTTAAAGAAAAGAACTATGTTGAGGATATCACCCGTGTACTCTATCCCAATGACAGTACCTATGAAGGAAAGAAACTGCGCTTGCGTCAGCAATATTTCCTCTCATCCGCTTCTATGCAGGATATCTTCCGCAGACATAAACGCTGTTTCGGCAATGACAAAATCGAACAAATCTGTGAAGTTAATTGTGTACAGCTTAACGATACCCACCCCACCGTCAGCATTCCCGAATTTATCAGATTGATGATGGATGACGGTGTGGATTTTGAAAGAGCATTGGAGTGTGCTAAAAAATTCTTCAACTACACCAACCATACCCTCATGAGCGAAGCACTTGAAACATGGGATGCACAGATGTTTGCAAGCGTAATTCCGACTGTTTACTCGGTTGTGGAGCGCATTGACAATGCACTGGTCTGTGAACTCAGATTGAAAAATATCGGTGAAGAACAGATTTCACGTATGCGCATAATCGCCTCGGGTCGTGTGCATATGGCAAGGCTTGCCGTGTTCGTTTCAAGCTATGTCAACGGTGTTGCTCAAATTCATTCGGAATTACTTAAAAAGGATGTACTGAAGGATTGGTATAACGTCTATCCCGAACGCTTTACCAATATGACCAACGGAATAACTCAACGTCGTTGGCTCGGTCTTTGTAACCCCGGCTTGACAAAGCTTATAGGTGAACGTATCGGTTACGGATTCTTGACCGACTTATATGAGCTTAAACAGCTTGAACCGATGATAGACGAAACCATGGTGCGCCAATTTATTGAGGTTAAGAAGGACTTGAAGTGTAAGCTCAGCCGTATAATTTTAGAACGTGAAGGTGTGCTTATTCCCGAACATTTTGTGTTTGACGTTCAGGTCAAGCGTATGCACGAATACAAGCGTCAATTGATGAATGCGCTTGCCATCGTACATATTTATAAGGAGCTTAAAGAGGGCAAGCTTTCGGATATGCCGCCGACCGCCTTTATTTTCGGCGCAAAAGCAGCCCCGGGTTATGTCATGGCAAAGCAGTTTATGAAATTCATAAACGAACTTGCCAATAAGATCAATTCCGACCCCGATGTGAACAACATCATCAAGGTTGTATTCGTCCAAAATTACAACTGTTCCTACGCCGAACACATAATTCCCGCCGCTGATATATCCGAACAGATTTCGCCTGCCGGAACGGAAGCAAGCGGAACGGGCAATATGAAATTCATGCTCAACGGTGCGGTAACTCTCGGTACTTATGACGGAGCAAATATTGAAATTGTCGAATGTGCAGGTGAAGAAAACAATTACATCTTCGGAGCTAAGGTTGACGAACTCGATGCACTGCGTCCTCATTATGACCCTCGCAGCGTTTACGACTCCAATCCCCTTGTTCACAGAGCTGTCGATTCGCTGATTGACGGTTCGATTGCAAACGACCCGGAAAGCTACACCGTATTCAGGGACATCTATAATTCCCTGCTCGTCGGCGACTGGCGCAAACCCGATTATTACTTCAATTTGTATGAACTTGAGGGCTATGTCAAGCGTAAGCTCGATGCTATCTACGATACCCGTGATGAGCTTGGTTTCTACACCAAATGCGTCAGAAATATCGTAAATGCCGGTAAGTTCTCAAGCGACAGAACCATAAAGCAATATGCTTCCGATATCTGGCATATAGAAAAGATCGATACGCATAAATAATTTTACGTTTAAGCCGACTGCCCGCTAACGCAGTCGGCTTTTGCCTTCCGTCTGCTAACTTGACAAATAATGCTTTAAATGTTAAAATAAAAAATGCTAAAATAAATTTAAATAATTTGAAAAGGAAAATGATTTAATTGTTAAAAACTAAGTTGGTATCGTTGATTCGTTCTTTATTCGGGCAGTTGACCCTAAAACGCATTGTGATGCTTATACTTGGCAGTATGATAACCGCATTCGGTTTATTTAATATTCACGCTCAATCAAATGTCACTGAAGGTGGCGTACTCGGTCTTTCCCTCCTTCTCGGGCATTGGCTGAATATCTCTCCGTCGCTTATCAGTTTTATTCTCAATATCTGTTGCTACATTCTCGGTTGGCGACTCCTCGGCAATGATTTCATAGGCTGTTCGGCAATTGCAGGTATCGCCTATTCCGTTTTCTATGCCGTTTTTGAATCAATAGGTCCGCTGTTCCCGTGGATTGCCGACAAACCCCTGCTTGCCGCCTTGATGGGTGCCCCCTTTATCGGCGTCGGTGCAGGTATCGCCGTTCGTGCAGGCGGTGCGCCGGGCGGTGACGATGCGCTCGCTATGAGCTTGGCATTTATTACAAAGTTAAACATAAAATGGCTGTATCTTTTCAGCGATATGGTTGTACTGCTGCTTTCGCTGACCTATATCCCTCTCGGAAAAATATTGTATTCGCTGTTGACAGTTATATTGAGCGGACAAATTATAGGCATCGTTGCGGAAGGCAAGAAAGGAAAAAAAGATGGTAAACCTGGAAAATGATTGGGACGACATTCTTCGTGATGAATTTGAAAAGGATTATTACCTTAAACTGCGTCGCTTCCTTGCCGACGAATATCGCACTCGAACCGTTTATCCGAACATGTTCGATATCTTCAATGCACTCAAATTAACATCCTTTTATCAAACCAAGGTCGTTATTTTGGGACAAGACCCTTATCACGGACCGGGGCAGGCGCATGGGCTGTGTTTTTCGGTAAAGCGTGGTGTAGTTCCGCCTCCGTCGCTTAAAAATATTTATAAGGAATTGGAATCGGATGTGGGATTTATTCCGCCGCAGCACGGAGAATTAACCGAATGGGCAAAGCAGGGTGTGCTTCTTCTCAATACCGTTCTCACCGTGAGGGAGCATGAACCCAACAGCCATAAGGGAATAGGTTGGGAACTGTTTACATCAAGGGTTATTTGGGAATTGAATAACAAGACACATCCCGTGGTGTTCCTTCTTTGGGGTGCAAACGCAAGAAGTAAAGGTAAAATTATAACGAATCCTTTACACGTGAAGCTTGAAACCGTTCACCCCAGTCCCCTTTCGGCATATAACGGCTTTTTCGGTTGCAAGCATTTTTCAACCGCTAATTCCATACTCGCCTCTGCCGGTTTGGAGAAAATAGACTGGCAATTGCCCGATTGAAAAACGACTTACACATATGCTGTCCCCTTTGTGGCTCGGACAGCTTTTTTCCTTTCACCCCTTTTCAATTCTGTTATGTTGTTGTATAATTATAAAGGAGAGTTTTAAACAGTCGAATAAATATCTTGACAGAAGGAGGTTACATTGGCAAGTCAATCAACCAAAGGACAAAAAAGCGGAGCATCCGCTCGCACAGCTTCATCCGCTAAAAATAAAAATACCGCACAAACAAGCGATACTTCCAATCGCAGAATTATTACCGGTATAAGCTTAATCATAGCATCGATTATTTTAGGTTTGTTTATCTATGCCGGCACATCCGGTTTACTGAGTTTTATCGTTCCGTTTTTAAAAGGGTTATTCGGAATTACGGCATATGCCGTTCCCGTGCTTGTTCTGGGCATCGGTGTGTATCTTCTTATCACGCCAAAAAGCAAAATTTCAAGCCGTAGGCTTTTCTTCACAATTGCGGCACTGTTTTCGGTATTGCACTTAATTCACACCATTGCAATGAGCGATTATCTGAATTTAAACTTTTTTAAATTTATAGGTTTATCCTATACCGAGGGCATAAAGGGTGTAGGCAGCGGTGCGGTATGCTCCGTTTTAACAAGAGCCTTCTCCGCTCTAATCGGCAAAGTAGGCACAATTATACTCTTTATAGGTCTTATCCCCATAATGCTGCTTTGCGCAACAAGCGGAATGAAGTTCAATGTTCCCGAACCGTCACATAAACAGAACCGACCGACAAACGAGGTTAAACGCACTAAAATGCCCAGGGTCGATGAAGATGATGAGTTCATGCCCCATTCGGGGAAAATCCTGACTGCCGCCGATTATCAGCCGCCCAAGAAAACATCAAGCCGTAAACCCGGTTCGTCAAATCTGCCCGTCGTATCCGACGACGAAAGCGACGAAAACGATGAAACCGATTATGCACCCGTTACACAACACAAGAGAAAGAGCAATGCACGAAATAACGAAGTTAAGGATGATTTAACTCTGTACCCTGCTTCAGGCAAACTTGATTCGAAACGCAGCAGACGTGATTCGATACGCAATGACTTTAAAATCGGAGACAGTTTCACACCGTCTCAACGTTATACTACCATCGATATTCCCAAGCCCGACCGTGAAGATGCGGCGATGAGCGAAGAAGAAGGGCAAACAGCGCCTCCTATTGAAAATTTTCCGGTGGAAAATTCTCCGTTAGAGAATTACCCTATTGAGGAAGAAACCGTTCCCGAGGATATTGCTCCTCAAACGGAAGAAGAAACGGATACGGAGGAACAGCCGACTTCTTCAATTGTAGAGGGTTCTGCATCGGACTTATACGAATATAGCCGTCCGCCGTTGAGCTTATTGAAAAAGCCGGGTGCGGTCGTGCGCTCCAACGGTAAAGCCGATGCAAAGGCAAGGACGCTTATAGAAACCCTTGCAAGTTTCGGCGTAAATGCCACTATAGTCAGCATATGCGAAGGTCATCGTATAATCAGATTTGAAATACAGTTGGCTGCCGGAATAAGGGTCGGCAAGGTAACAACCTTAAAAAAGGATATAGCGGTAGCACTTGCATCGTCGCCCGTGCGCATTGAAGCACCTATTCCCGGACGCAGCACTATCGGAATTGAAATTCCGAGTGACACTCCCACACCTGTACTTCTCAGAGAGGTATTTGAAAGTGATAATTTCAGAAATGCGAAGGGTTCTCTTGTATTTGCACTAGGCAAGGACATAACAGGTAATGTCATTACCGCAGACCTTGCGGATATGCCTCATATGCTTGTTGCGGGTACGACGGGTTCGGGCAAATCCGTATGTATCAATTCCATAATACTCAGCCTTGCATACAGACTTTCTCCAAAGGAAGTTCGAATGATTCTTATAGACCCGAAGGTCGTTGAATTTAAAGTCTATGCTCCCTTGCCACATTTGTTCTGCCCTGTCGTTACGGATAAGAACAAAGCCGCAGGCGCATTGCGCTGGGTTGCAAACGAAATGGACAAGCGATATGCCGAACTCGGAAAGTATGGATATCGTAAGATAGACACATATAACGCAACCAGGGAAAACGAGGAAGAACGTTGGCCTCGCATCGTAGTTGTTATCGATGAGCTTTCCGACTTGATGCTCGTTGCGCCAAAGGACGTTGAGGACAGCATATTGAGAATTTCCCAGTTGGGTCGTGCATCGGGTATACATTTAATCGTCGCAACCCAACGTCCGTCGGTGGATGTAATCACAGGCACGATAAAATCCAACCTTCCCTCCAAGATAGCATTTGCGGTTTCACGCTATGTTGACTCCAATGTTATTCTTGACGAAAGCGGAGCGGAGAACCTTCTCGGAAACGGCGATATGATCTTTGCCCCGAACGGCGCCGGTAAATCAAAGCGTATTCAAGGTGCGTTCGTTGACGACTCTGAGGTTGCTGCTGTTATGAACTTCTTCGAAAGTTGCGGTCAGGCTGCGCCCGAAAAGGACGAAGGCATTATCCGTGCGCTTGATGCCATAACAAGTGCCCACGGCGCAAATGACCCCGATGAGGACGAGGACTTGCCGGCAGCACTGCGTGTCGTGGTTGAAAAAGGCAAAGCTTCCGCCTCATATTTACAGAGGGTTATGCGTATAGGCTATGCCAAAGCTTCAAGACTTATGGACATTATGGAGCAAAAGGGCTATGTAGGGCCTCAGGACGGTGCAAAGCCGAGAGAGATTTATATCACCTCCGCTATGTACGCACAGCTCTATCCCGATAACGCCCCAATCGAACAGGAAGAAGCGAATTAGAAAGGATTATTTATGAATAAAGATAATATTAAAGTCGGAGTTGTTTCCCTGGGATGCTCCAAAAATACGGTAGATACCGAGATTATGTTGAGCGAACTGAAACACCGTGGATTCACTCCCGTATCTCAGGCTTGCGATGCCGACATTATCATCGTCAATACCTGCGGTTTTATAGAAAGTGCGAAGCTCGATTCCATAAAAACCGTGCTTGAAATGGCTGAATACAAACAGAACGGTAACTGTTGTTTTCTCGTTATGACGGGCTGTTTAAGCCAGCGTTACCGCGATGAATTGTCTGACGAACTTCCCGAAGTGGATATGTTCTGGGGTGTAAAGGACTATCCCCGTTTTGCCGATGAACTGGCGGAAAAGTTCGGTTTAAAATCCAATATGGGCAGTTGCGGCGGCAGGATTCTTACAACGCCCGATTACAGAGCGTATCTGCGCATTGCCGACGGCTGTGACAACCGCTGTACATATTGTGCCATTCCGCTAATAAGGGGTGGTCGTGTCAGCTTCCCCATGGAACAGCTCATAAAGGAAGCAACCGAACTTAGCGAAAAAGGTGTAACCGAACTTACCGTTATAGCGCAGGATACATCCGCATACGGCATTGACCTCTACGGTAAACCCATGCTGAAAGAACTGCTTACGGAGCTTGCGAAGATTGAGAAGCTCCGCTGGATAAGGCTCTTATATACCTATCCCAATACGGTTGACGAAGCACTTATCGATACGATGGTTAAGGAACCTAAAATTTGCAATTACATCGATATGCCCATTCAGCATATTTCCGAAAATATGCTTTCGGCGATGAACCGTCACGGAAGTGCGGCGCATATCAGGCACATTACGGACTATATTCGAAAGACTGCCCCCGATTTTATTCTTCGCACAACGGTAATGCTGGGTTTCCCCGGCGAAACGGAAGAAGATTTTAACGAGCTTATGGATTTCCTTGTCGAGCATCCGTTCGATCGAGTAGGAGCATTCACATATTCCGCAGAGGATAATACGCCTGCCGCAACGATGGAATGCCAGATTGACGAATCGGTGAAAAAATCGAGAATGGATAAGCTCATGCACAGGCAGCAGCGCATATCCCTTGAAGCAAACCGCCGCAGAATCGGAGAGAAAACGCTTGTTCTGGTTGAAGAATGTATGGATAATATCGCCTATGCCAGAAGCTATGCGGAAGCTGCCGATGTTGACGGATGGATAAAAATCGAATTGAACGGTCATCAGCTCTTGCCGGGTGAATATGTTACCGTAGAGATAACCGATGCCGATATTTACGACTTGAAAGGAAAAATCTCAGAATGAATTTACCCAATAAGCTCACAATGCTGAGAATTATAATGATACCTCTTTTTATCGCCTGCTTCTTTATGCCGCAAAGCTGGATTCTGGGCGAAATAAACGGGGTTGCAATGACATGGAGCAGCTTCTCGGCTGCAATAGTCTTTCTCCTTGCCTATGTTACCGATACTCTTGACGGCAGAATAGCAAGGGCAAAGGGCTTGGTTACAGACTTCGGCAAGCTCATGGATCCCACGGCGGATAAACTTTTAAGCTCGGCTGCACTTATAATGCTGTGCAAATTCGAAATTATGAGCTACGGCAATATCCTTATGCCTATATTCGCCTTTATCATTATCGCAAGGGAAATTTTCATAAGCGGTATACGCCAGTTGGCTGCGTCCAAAGGAATCGTCATTGCCGCAAAGAATATCGGCAAGGTTAAGACAACACTTCAATTTATCGCTTTGTTTGTGACGCTGATGGGAGGCGCATTGTTCAAAGCTATAAATGTTCCCGTTGATTTTATTTTGATGTGCATCGCCACCGTTCTCACGATATGGTCGGGCATAGACTATACCGTCGGTGCTAAAGAACTGTTTAAACAAAGATAAAGAAATGAGGGTTTTTATGGAAAAAGAAGAAATGCTTTCAAAGATTCGTTTTTACACGAACAAGCTCTGTGAACTTCTCAATGAGGACGGAGCGACGATTTCGGTTGCGGAATCGGGTTTGGGCTCAATTCTTTCGGGCTGTATTTCCGAGTTTGAGTCAAGTCACTTTTATTTCGTCGGAAGCTGCATGGCGCAAACGCCTTTGGAGCTTAATCGCCTTTTGGGTATCCCCCTTGAACAAATCGAGCTTGAGGGTGTTGTATCAAAAACCGTAACTGCGGAAATGGCAAAGGCTGTACTTGATATAACCGACAGCGTTTTCTCCATAGCCGTTACGGGGCATATGGAAAAATTGCCCGATAATTTTGACGAGAACATCATACCCGTTTGTATCTGCGTTGCCTCCGGTGACGGCTATGTCGTAAACGAATACAAATTCAATTATGACAGAACCACTGCTAAATTTGCCGCCGCACTTGAAGCGATAAAGCTTGCTTGCAGCGTTATCAACACATACATACACAGCGGTACAAACCGTTAATGGATTTAAATAATTTAACTACTATTTTGGGAGGAAACTATGCAAAAAGAAAAAGCTCTTGATTCGGCATTGGTTCAAATCGAAAAGCAGTACGGCAAAGGTGCCATAATGCTGATGAATGATGCGGCATCCAAAATCCAGGTGGACACCATTTCCACAGGCTGTATAGAACTTGATGCGGCTCTCGGTGTAGGCGGTGTACCGCGCGGTAGAATCGTTGAAATTTACGGTCCCGAATCATCAGGTAAAACCACGCTTGCGCTGCATATTATTGCCGAAGCGCAAAAGGATAAGGGTATGTGCGTTTTCATCGACGCCGAACACGCCCTTGACCCCGTTT
>CAYPXV010000005.1:0-33875 GCA_964414925.1 uncultured Clostridium sp.
AATATATCCGCATGGTTCAAACAAGAAAAATTGCATTTATGGCAACAGAAAAAACGATCCGTCGGCGCGGCAGACAGGCTTTTATTGAGGATCCGAACAGCGGGATGAAATGATTGGCGTTAATATCGGACGACAGCGCGGCGACGAAACAATAGAACAACGTGAAAAAGAAAATAACCTCCTGCCGTAACTGGCAAGCGAGGTTATTTTCCTGGCGGAGAGAAAGGGATTCGAACCCTTGATACGGTTCCCCGTATACACGATTTCCAGTCGTGCGCCTTAGACCAACTCAGCCATCTCTCCACAAAAACACATTTGCGTTCACCACAAGAACGCTTCATGATGATACAACGAAAGTAAAAAAAAATCAATACCATTTTCAAAAATAGAACATATATTTGCGTGCAAGCTCTGCCGAAAGCGACCCTTCATAATATTGTCATTGACTTAGGAATGGGCACATGTTAAAATACATTTGCGAAAAAAATGATGTTTCGTTTCAGGAGGTAGTATTTGTGTCGAAGTTTACTATTGTAGGAATGGGAGCTGTTGGTTCAACCATAGCTTATTCTCTGACGATCACAGGTCTTGCATCGGAGATTCTCATGATAGATGTTAATAATGACAAGGCGATGGGTGAGGCCATTGATATTAGACAGGGCACACCATTCAGTCATCCCTGTGATATCTATAGTGGCAATTACAGTGATGCCGTCGGATCGGATATTGTTGTAATTGCTTGCGGAATGGCAAGAAAAGCAGGTCAATCGAGACTTGAACTTGCGCAAACGAATGTTAATATAGCCAAGCAAGTAATTTCAGGCATAGCTAAGTATGCTCCGGATGCGTATTACGTGATTGTAAGTAACCCCGTGGACATAATAACATACACGTTCTGCAAACGTTCCGGATTGCCCGAAAGCCATATTTTGGGTTCGGGAACGGTGCTTGATACCTCCAGATTGCGTTCAAGGGTTGCCGAATACTATAAACTCAATCAAAAAAACATACATGCATATGTTATGGGTGAACATGGAGATTCGTCGTTTATCAACTGGTCCTGTGCGAATATTTCGGGTATCCCCATTGATAAGTTTACAGGTGCTTTAGTAGGTTCGGATGTTCGTCTTCCTAAGCTTGACCATAAGGAAGTAGAGGACTATGTCAAAAAATCAGGTGCAACCATAATTGCGAAAAAAGGTGCAACGTACTATGCTATTTCAATGGCTGTATGCAATATTTGCAGGGCTTTACTTGCGAAACTGCATACAACATTAACGGTTTCGACCATGATGAACGGTGAATACGGAATCAGTGATGTATGTTTAAGTGTATTGAATGCGATAAACCGAAACGGTGTTTCGGGCAAGGTGTTGGTTCCTTTGGATGATGTTGAAATAGGTCAGCTTCAACATAGTGCGAATTGCCTGAAAGAAGTAATAAGCGGGTTAGACATTTAACGATTGAACTTGAGAGGTTCGACAAGAATGAAGTATTGTTATTTCCCCGGCTGTACATTAAAAAATAAGGCCGTAGATTTAGAAAAGAGTGCAAGATTATCCGCATTGGCACTGGGTGCGGAGCTTTGCGAAATACCGCAGTGGCAATGTTGCGGAGGTGTTTTTATTAATTCCGATGAGAACATAGTAACAAAACTTTCGTCGGTACGTGCATTGGAATATGCACGTAGTGTAGATCAGCCGTTGGTTACTCTATGTTCCGCCTGTCATAATGTTATTAAACAAACCAATCATACAATGGTCAATGACAGTGATTTTAGAAATAAGGTTAATAATTATCTTGAATTTGACGTGCCCTATAACGGAGAGGCGAAAGTAGTTCATTATCTTGAGATGTTGCGTGACAACATCGGATTCGATGCGGTCAGTCGGAATGTAAAGAATCCATTATCGGGGAAAAGAATTGCCCCTTATTATGGCTGTCTTCTTTTGAGACCTTCCGCTGTAATGCAGATGGATGACCCGGAGAATCCTACCATTTTCGAAAAGTTCATTAAATCAATTGGAGCAGAATCCATAAGTTATCCATATCGCAACGAGTGCTGCGGCGGTTATGCGGTGATTGAAGATGTTAAGTTTGCAAATAAGTGCAGCAATAGAATTATAGAGAGCGCAATTAAAGAAAACGCAGACTGTATTGTTACTGCATGTCCTTTATGCAAATATAATCTCAGTAAGTGTTCGAGTAAGATTCCGGTCTACTACTTTACAGAATTGCTTGCCGAAGCACTCGGAGTTGGAGAATGTACAGATGAATAATATGCGAGACCAGATTATTAGAAGATCCGGGACACAGCCTCGAAAGTGCATGAGATGCGGTAAATGCAGTGCTGTTTGTCCTGCATATGATGAGATGGAATTTCATCCGCACCAATTTGTGTCTATGATAGAAGATGGGGATATAGATGTTCTTTTGAATTCTAAGTCCATTTATAAATGCTTAACCTGTTTTGCCTGTGTTGACAGATGTCCCAGAAATGTTCAACCGGCAAGGTTGATTGAAGCAATCAGACTTACTGTGACGGGAAGTATAAACGGTGAACACTTGGATATTGATGATATTCCAAATTCAATCGATGAAGATTTACCTCAACAGGCATTGGTGAGTGCGTTTAGAAAATATTTAAATTGAAGGTGAACGTTATGCAGAGGATAGGCGTTTTTGTTTGCCATTGCGGAACAAACATAGCCAATACGGTTGATGTTGTAAAAGTGGCGGAAACTTTGAAAAACGAACCCGGAGTAGTTATTTCAAAAGAATATCAATACATGTGTTCGCAGACAGGTCAAGATATCATATGCGATGCAATAAAAGAATATGGTTTGACCGGAGTTGTTGTTTGCTCGTGTTCACCGAGAATGCACGAAGCAACATTCAGAAAAGCAGCGTCAAGAGCCGGAATTAATCCGTACATGGTGGAAATCGCCAACATAAGAGAGCAATGTTCGTGGATACATAAGGACGGAACAGATGCAACGGATAAAGCGATTATTTTGGGAAAAGCTGCAATTGCGAAGGTTAATTTAAATACACCTCTTGTTGCAGGCGAAACACCTGTTACCAAGCGTGCTTTAGTTATAGGTGGCGGTATTGCCGGTATACAGACTGCGCTTGATATTGCCGATGCGGGTTTTGAAGTTGATATAGTAGAGAAGAAACCCACGATTGGCGGTAAGATGTCGCAACTTGATAAAACTTTTCCGACTTTGGATTGCGCTGCTTGTATACTTACTCCCAAAATGGTTGAAGCTGCTCAAAATGATAAAATCAGAATTTTCACATGTAGTGAAGTCAGCGAAGTAAGTGGGTTTGTAGGCAATTTTGAAGTTAAGATAAAAAAACATCCGAGATATGTCGATGAAACAAAATGTACCGGATGCGGACTTTGCACGGAAAAATGTCCCCAAAAGGCAATTCCGAACGAATTTAATTTAGGTCTGGATAACAGACGTGCAATTTATATTCCTTTTGCACAGGCAGTTCCTAAGGCTGCAATGATCGATTCTGCGCACTGCTTGAAACTCAATCAGGATAAATGCGGTGTTTGTTCTAAAATATGCACTGCCGGTGCTATCGATTATCAACAGCGTGAAACGATAATTGAAGAAAAATACGGGGCAATAGTTGCGGCAACAGGTTTTAATCCGATTAATTTGGATAAATTCGATGAATACGCTTATTCGAATAAAGATGTTATTACATCGTTAGAACTGGAAAGAATTATGAACGCTGCCGGACCTACGGGCGGTGTTTTGCTTCGTCCGTCCGACCGTAAACATCCTAAAACGATTGTTTTTGTTCAATGTGTAGGTTCAAGATGTTCGGCAGATAGTCAAAAGGGAAAAGAGTATTGTTCTAAAATTTGCTGCATGTATACGGCAAAACATTCAATGCTGATAAAGGAAAAGTATCCGGACACGGAGGTTTATGTTTTTTATATCGATGTAAGAACTCCGGGAAAGATGTTTGATGAGTTTTACCGCCGTGCAGTTGAAGAATACGGAGTGCATTATATAAAAGGCATGGTAGGAAAGGTATTTCCCGAAGACAATCAATTGACGGTTCAAGCTTCGGATTTAATTGCAAATAAGCAACTGCATATTAAAGCCGACCTTGTTGTCCTGGCTGCTGCTATTGAGCCCGACCGCTCTGCCAGACAGATTGCGACAATGCTTACGGCAGGTATGGATACCAATGACTTCTTTACGGAGTCCCATCCAAAACTTCGCCCGGTTGAAAGCCCCACAGCAGGTATCTTTCTCTCCGGAACCTGTCAGGGACCGAAAGATATTCCCGAAACCGTTGCACAAGCAGGAGCTGCTGCTTCAAAGGTCATCGGTCTGTTGACTAAGAATAAAATATTATCAAATCCATGCGTTGCATTTTCAGATAAAAACATGTGTACAGGCTGTACACTTTGCGAAAATGTATGTCCGTATGGTGCTATTACATTTGATAAAGAAGAGTTTATGTTACCCGGAAGAATTGTCCGTACAAAGACTGTTGCAAAGGTAAACGAGGCTGTCTGTCAAGGCTGCGGGGCGTGTACCGTTGCATGTCCTTCCGGTGCTATGGATCTTAAAGGATTTTCGGTTCAGCAAATTGTTGCGGAGGTAGACGCTGTATGCAGATAAAAGAAAAACCGGTGATAGTTGCTTTTTGCTGCAACTGGTGTTCGTATGCCGGTGCAGATCTTGCCGGAAGCAATCGTCTCAGCTATCCTGCGGATGTAAAAATAATCAGAGTTCCGTGTTCTTGTCGTGTAAATCCCACATTTGTGCTCCGTGCGTTTAATGACGGTGCAGATGGCGTAATCATTTGCGGTTGCCATCCGGGCGACTGTCATTATACATCCGGCAACTACTATACAAGACGCAGAATGACATTACTCTTTTCAATGCTTGATTATTTGGGTATTGAAAAAGAACGTGTACGCCTTGAATGGGTCTCTGCGGCAGAGGGAGCTAAATTTTCAAGCGTGATGAATGAATTTGCAACTGCAATTGCATCGCTTGATTCAAATCGCAGGTTGGAGGAATTGAGATGCAGAGATCGATAATGATTGAGCTTGTAGAAAAAGCCGAAGCACTTTTTTCACAAGGTATTGTAGATAGAGCATTGGGCTGGAAAAAAGGAGATACTTCTTACGATATTACTCCGTATAGCTTTGAGTCTGCTGCTGAATTGAGGAAAGGATTTGTTTACAATGAATTTTGTGCTTCAAACCTTTCAAAATACATAATTGAAGAAGTTCAAAAGACGAAATCGAAAGTGCTTGCTTTCTTGAAACCATGTGATACGTACAGCTTTAACCAGCTTTTGACAGAGCATAAGTTTGAACGTGAGAAGGTTTATGTTATCGCCGTTCCGTGTAACGGTACGTTAAGTGCCGCATCCATAAAAAGTTATTTCGGAGATGACGTTGTTGACGCAATCGCAGATGATAACATTGTATCTGCCAATACACTTTACCATGGGGTAAAAACGGCATCAATGAGTGACGTCATTTTGGAACGTTGTAAATGTTGCAAAGGAAAGACGCCTGTTGCTTATGACGAGATCATCGGCTCCTGCGATGATGACACTTCATCCGATAGATTCGAGCAGATTGAGTATGTTGAGCGATTATCAAGTGAAGAGCGTTATGAATTCTGGAAGAATGAACTTTCACGCTGCATACGCTGTAATACTTGCCGAGATGTTTGCCCTGCTTGCACATGTGAAAAATGTGTTTTCGATAATACGAAATCAGGTGTCGAAAATAAAGCTGCGTCAAACATTTTCGAAGAAAGAATGTTCCATATTATTCGTGCATTTCACGTTGCGGGTAGGTGTACCGACTGTGGAGAATGTTCGCGAGTTTGCCCACAGCATATTCCGCTGCATTTGCTGAATAGAAAGTTTATACATGACATAGATAGATTTTACGGAACGTATCGAGCAGGTGAAACTGTCGGCTCAAGGTCTCCGCTGGTCAATTATTCAAAAGACGATATAGAGCCGGAGCAAATGCTTCGAAATAGAGGTGAACATGATGCAAAAAATTAAAATAGAGCAACTTAACACTTTTTTTGCACACGTTAATGAAAAAAGAGAGTTGTACATGCCTGTTGATGATAGGAACGGTAAAGCCTCTTATGTTCGCTGGTACGACGGAGCTGTTTTATCAAACAAGGTAAATACAGTTAGATCCGCAAAAGATTTCTTCTTTCCGCAGCACGAAAACATCGTAGGTTTTCAAATGCAGGGTCAGAACATTGCAGTTAATAACATAGAAAGGAACACAGATGAATTTGTTATTTTCGGTGTTCGTGCATGTGATAATAAAAGCTTTGAAATTTTAGACAAAGTTTTTTTGAACGAACCGACAGATACGTTATACTCGTTGAGAAGAAATAGGGCAACGATCATTACTCTTGCATGCAACTTTCCTGTTGAGACGTGCTTCTGTTCGGAATTTGGGATAGATGCATCCAATCCCGGTGGTGATATTTCCTCGTTCATGGATGAAGATTTCCTATATTTATCGGCAAATACCGATAAAGGAATTTCATTATTAAATGAGCTGAGAGATATTACTACGCAGTGCGACGAATCTCAAGTTGAAACAATCAAGCAGACAATTAAGACCAGAGTCGAGAATCTTCCGATAAATAATTTACCGCTGAATAAATTCGGCTCCGGCACAACAGATAAACACTTCGACAGCGACGCATGGGATAAACTTTCGGAAAAATGTTTGGGTTGTGGGAGCTGCACATATTCGTGTCCGACATGTCAGTGCTATGATATTAAGGACAAAAAGAACGGCGAATCTATAACACGTTTCCGTTGTTGGGATTCGTGCATGTATTCGGATTTTACAAAGATGAGTGCCGGTCAGCCTCGATTCACCCGCAAAGAACGTTTCAGGCAGCGTTTTATGCATAAACTTGTCTATTTCCCCGAAAATAATCAAGGTGTTTTCGGATGTGTCGGATGCGGCAGGTGCTTAAATTCTTGTCCTATATCGATGAACATAATTAAAGTTATTAAGACGCTTGGAGGTGACATCAATGATGAAAAATGATCCTCTTATTCCGTCCATCGGAGTAGTAACCGATATTCGTATAGATACTCCCGATGTTAAGACGTTCAGAGTTCTAAGCTTGAACGGAGAGAAACCGTTTCTACATAAGCCGGGTCAATGTGCAATGCTTTCGATACCAGGTGTCGGCGAAGCAATGTTTTCCATTACTTCCTCACCGACCAATGAAGAATACATGGAGTTTTCGATAAAAAAATGCGGATGTGTTACCGAATGGCTGCATTCAATGCAAGTAGGTCAACAAGTAACCATTCGAGGACCGTACGGCAACGGATTCCCCGTTGATAGTGATTTTGTCGAAAAGGATTTGCTTTTTATTGCCGGCGGAATAGGCATAGCACCGTTGAGGTCTGTTATAAACTATTGTAGGCATTTCAGAAATAAGTACGGAACTATCGATATAGTGTACGGCTCACGCAGCGCACAAGATCTGGTTGATTATTCAGAAATGATTAACGAATGGTCGAACGACACAAATTTGAATGTGCATTTGACTATAGACAAGGAACAACCGGATTGGGGAGGGCATGTAGGCTTTGTTCCGAACTATGTGAAAGAGCTTGAGTTCACTCCGAATCGAATAGTAATTTTGTGCGGACCTCCGATTATGATAAAATTTACTTTAGCGGGACTGGTCGAACTCGGGTTTGACAAAGAAAGCATTTATACAACCATGGAGCTGAAAATGAAATGCGGTATCGGAAAATGCGGCAGATGTAATATCGGTTCAAAGTATGTATGCAAAGACGGACCCGTGTTTAGATTAGATGAACTTGAAGAACTTCCTAATGAATATTGATGCAGGTGTTATTGACTATGGAAAAAAATGTTGAAATTTTCTTATTTGGTAAAAGGTATGAAGTACCTGAAAATTTAACGATCATGCGTGCCATGGAGTATTCTGGTTACAAATTGGTACGTGGATGCGGATGCCGCAACGGCTTTTGCGGTGCTTGCGCAACCATATATAGAATTAAGGGCGAACGAAAGCTTAACGCATGTTTAGCGTGCCAGACTCAAGTTAAAGATGGCATGTATGTAGCAACGCTTCCTTTCTTTCCATTGGTAAAACAGGTTTACGATATCGAAAAGATCAAACCGACACAGCAGATAATGATGCAGCTTTATCCCGAAATTTATTCCTGCGTCGGTTGCAACGCATGCACGAAAAGCTGTACGCAAAAGCTGAATGTAATGCAGTACATCGCATATGCTCAACGTGGAGACTTTAGCCGTTGTGCAGAGGAATCGTTCGATTGTGTGATGTGCGGAGTTTGTTCTTCACGCTGTCCTGCCGGTATATCACATCCTCAAGTTGCTATGCTTGCCAGAAGACTCAACGGAAAGTATCTCATTCCGAACAGTGAGCACCTTGAAAATCGTGTGGAAGAAATAAATAACGGTGCTTTTAAGGAACTGATAGAGAGTCTTATGGATAAAAGTATTGAGCAGATGCAAGAGTTATATAACAATCGAGAAATAGAACTATAAGTCGAGAAGGGGAGAAAGATTATGTATCCGAACAAATTTCAAGCTTCGCTTGATGCCGTTGCTGCGGCACGAGAAAAAAATCTTGCTTTTGAGCCGGAAAGAATGAGTGCCGAACAAAAGGAATCATTGCTTAAGGCTTACCATCCGGATTATAAAAAAGAAAAATTTGATATCCTTAAAGTAGGTGTTAATAAGGGCGATGAAGTTCCTGCGGAATTAGCGGAAATACTCCAGGCTTCTCCGAGAATCGATACATCGAAAATTGATTTAAACGATATTCGTTACGATGCTGATGTGCTTATAATAGGCGGCGGCGGAGCAGGTGCTTCTGCGGCGATAGAGTCGGCAAATGCAGGGGCAAAAACACTGCTTGTTACGAAACTGCGCATGGGAGACGCCAATACCATGATGGCAGAGGGCGGAATTCAAGCTGCCGATAAGCCTAATGATTCACCGGCAATTCACTACCTTGATGCTTTCGGCGGTGGTCACTTTGCCGCAAAAAAAGAATTGTTGTCTAAGCTCGTTTGTGATGCTCCTGATGCTATTTTGTGGCTTAATCGACTTGGAGTGGAATTTGATAAGGATTCCGACGGAGTGATGATAACAACTCACGGCGGCGGTACGTCAAGGAAAAGAATGCATGCGGCAAAAGATTACACCGGTGCCGAGATTATGCGTACACTCAGAGATGAAGTTATCAATCTGGGAATTCAAGTGGTAGATTTTACTGCGGCTATAGAATTAATACTTGACGAAAACGGATGTGCGGCAGGTGCCGTATTGCAGAATATGGAAACCGATGAGCTAATGATTGCAAGGGCGAAGACCGTTATCATTGCAACAGGCGGTGCAGGAAGAATGCATTATCAAGGGTTCCCCACTTCAAATCATTATGGTGCAACAGCGGATGGTTTAGTATTGGGATACCGTGCGGGAGCAAAGCTGATTTACGCAGACACGCTTCAGTATCATCCTACCGGGGCGGCATTTCCGTCTCAGATATTCGGTGCATTGGTAACCGAAAAAGTACGTTCATTGGGTGCAAAGCTGATAAATGCAAAGGGCGAAGTATTTATGCATCCACTTGAAACAAGAGATGTTTCGGCAGCTTCCATTATAAGAGAATGTTCAGATAATGCCAATGGTATTGATACCGGAAGCGGTTATGCTGTTTGGCTTGATACTCCTATGATAGAATTACTTCACGGTTCGGGAACTATAGAAAAGCGAATACCCGCCATGTTGAGGATGTTTCTTAATTACGGAATTGATATCAGGACAGAGCCTATACTCGTTTATCCCACTTTACACTACCAAAATGGTGGGCTTGATATAAATCCCGACGGAGAAACCACGCTTGTAGAAAATCTTTTTGCAGCAGGTGAAGTTGTCGGAGGAATCCACGGAAGAAACAGACTTATGGGAAATTCTTTGCTTGACGTGATTGTGTTTGGCAGAAATGCGGGAAAAAATGCAGCACAGAAAGCCCAAAATGTGAACATAGCGAATCTGTCGCTGAAACATGTTGATTGCTTTAAAGCTGCAATGGAAAAAGAGGGCATTCAAACTCAAAAAATTTCTCCTATTTTGTTGCCGGATTACACAAGAAAAAACTAAAATAATCAAAAGCGGAAATTCAACATGAGTTTCCGCTTTTTCAGGAGATAACAAGTTATTGACGATCGGACATAATCAGATAACTCGTTTTACGGCTTTTATTACATGCTTGCCGTCACGCATCATCCTCTTTGGAACATCCGGATATACGACCGACATGGCAGCAGTCGCTGCTGCCATGCCCAATGCAATTCCCGAAACGAAACTTACCACTTTCATTCTATCGCCTCCAATTCTATAAGCTAATCAGGTAAAGTTACCTGTATTTTTATTATTATCCGATTCAAAAAAAGTATTCAAAATATAGAGAAGAAAACACTTGATTAAAATTCGTTAAAAAGTTATACTTGAAGTATCAAAACAACAAAGGAGTTAGAATGAAAATGAATGAAGTCATTAAAAACATGCTTGAAAGAAGCAGCATAAGGGCATACGAAAACACACCGATCAACGGTGATGAAATTTTGCAGCTTAAGAAAGCTGCCCTCAGTGCGCCCACTGCAATGAACAGGAATGAGCAGAGGTTCTTGTTTATTACCGATACCAATGTGATCTCGTTTATAGAAGAAAGAATAATTGAGACCATAAAGGATTCGGGAAATACTGACATGATCGAAAGAATCAATTCGAGGAACGGAAAGGTGCTTTACGATGCTCCGCTGTTCATCGGTATCTTCGGGAAAGACGGCAAATTCACAGATGTGGATGCAGGTATTGCAGTTCAAAATCTTGCACTTGCTGCAAAATCAATGGGGCTCGATTCAGTTATTCTCGGCATGCCTTTGATGGCATTTGAGGGAAAACACGGCGACGAGATTAGGGCAAAATTGAACGTACCGTCCGACTTTAATTTGAAAATCGCAATTGCAATAGGTCATGCGGCAATGGACAAAAAACCCCATGAATGGGACGAGAGCCATATCATTGAAATCTAAACAACTCTATCATGATGCAAACAAAGAAAATATTTGTCGGAACAGTTCCGATTGGCGCAGATGCGGATGTCAGTATTCAGTCAATGACGAATACTGACACTCGTGACGCCGAAGCAACCGTAAATCAAATACTTTCACTTGAAAAAGCCGGCTGCGAAATAGTCAGATCGTCAATTTATGATTTTGAATGTGTAAGGGCACTGAAAACAATTTTATCAAGGATTCATATTCCGTTGGTTGCCGATATACATTTTGATTATAAATTAGCGATTGCGGCGATTGAAGCAGGCATAGCTAAAGTGAGAATTAATCCCGGAAATATTGGTTCGGAACAAAAGGTTGCAGAACTTGTAAGCTGTGCAAAATATAATGCCGTTCCCATCAGGATAGGTGTAAATGCAGGTTCTTTAAATAAAGACATACTGAATAAATACGGAGTTTGTGCCGAAGCTCTTGTTGCAAGCGCAGAGGAGCATGTAAAAATTCTCGAAAAGAATGGATTTGATGATATCGTCATCTCGTTGAAGGCTTCGAATGTTCAAATGATGGTAAAGGCTTACCGAATGGCCGCAGAGCGTTTCCCTTATCCTTTACATCTTGGTGTAACGGAAGCGGGCATCAGAGAAGATGCAATAATTAAATCGGCAATAGGAATAGGTTCTTTACTCGTTGACGGTATAGGCAATACGATACGTGTTTCGGTTACAGGTGATGTTGTTCAGGAAGTAGAGGCTGCAAAGAAGATTCTTTCTTTTTCCGGCGCAAGGAGTTTCGGAGCAGAGATTATCAGTTGCCCGACTTGCGGAAGAACAAGAGTAAAATTAGAGGAAATCGTTAAACTGGTTCGCGATTCCTTACCGCATAATTGCAAAAACATAAAGATAGCCGTAATGGGTTGCGCCGTTAACGGTCCCGGCGAAGCCAAGGAAGCGGACATAGGAATTGCTTTCGGGCATAAGAATGCAGCGGTATTTAAAAGAGGAGAAATAGTTTACACGGATGTTCTTCCGAATGTAATTGATAGATTTATTTCCGATGTTGTAATGCTTGCAAAATAATTGATTGTATGATGAATGATAGTGTAAATATTAACGAATCTTCGCATGAATTTGTACGTTATTTACTTGAAAACGAGCTTGCTTGTTTAAAAAAGGTTATTTTTATTGAAAAAGAAAGAAAATATCACCTTTTGGTTTCGTTGAAGAAGTTCCTAACGCAGGATGAAATAACGCTTATGCAAACGTGTTTTGCTATGGATTTAAATACCGATAATGAAAAGGTAGTTGTTCAAACTGAGTATCATGATGGCTTGGAATCTTTAAAAAGTGATAATTGCAGTGAGTTTATTGAACTGTGGTCGAAATTTTGTCCTCAGATATCTCCGATACTTATCTGTTCCAAAGTTTCGTCAAATGGCAACGAGTTTAATGTTGCGATTCCTGCACGTTATTTACATGCGCTGACCCATCAAAATGCAGCAGATTTTCGTTCGTACATTTTTCATAATTACGGTTTTGATATTTCTATTCATATCACAACAGATGATAACCTGAATGACGGTCTTGATGAAATCGTTTCGATGCGTCAGACTTTGACTGCTTTGCCGATGAGAAAAAGTGAGAAAAAGAAAAAACAGACGGAAACCTCCGATCCCAAAGACATCATATTCGGTAAAGAAATAAAGAAATATGAAGTTGTAAAAATGATTGACTTGGATGAGAATTCAAACAAGGTAACGGTTAGAGGTTCAATTTTGAGCTTGGAAGTTTTTACAACGAAAAAGAATACGGCAGTCTTAACTGTTTTGGTTACGGATAAGACAAATACGGTTGCAATAAAACTATTCCCCGAACAGTCGGAACAACAACGAGTAATTTCTCTTATCGAACAAGCAAAGAAGGAAGCAGCCGAGCTCTTGGTTAGAGGTAATTATCGATTTGATACATATGCTAACGGATATTGCATTTTTGCAACGGATATTAACCGTAAAGAGGCGGAGATTCGAATGGATAAAGCGGAGAACAAACGAGTAGAACTTCATCTTCACACTAAAATGTCTGCAATGGATGCTACATGTGGTGTTGAAGAAATTATTGCTCTTGCGGCAAAGTGGGGGCATAAGGCAATCGCTATAACCGATCACGGTGTAGTTCATTCTTTTCCGGTTGCATATAAAGCTGCGAAAAAACACGGAATTAAACTTATTTTCGGATGTGAAGGATATTTACTTCCCGACTGCGAATTAATTTCAATGAGTCAGAATTTCGTAGCAGTTTCTCTTAATTCAATCGGAGTCGGTGTGCATGCAAGAGTATTTTCGATTGCCGCACAACGTTTTGATTCAAATGGTATTCTTTTGGATAATTTTGTTTCTGCAGTCAATCCCGAAGTTTCTCCGACAAAGGCAATTCTCGATCTGACGAATTATTCGGAGCAAGATATTAAAAACGCACCGAGTATTACTGAAGCGACTAAACGTTTGCTGGATTTTATCGGACAAGATACGATTGTTGTTCATGATTTAGCAGAGCTAAGGTGTATTAACTTACTTGTAAATAATGATGTTGATTTACCTTGTAAGTGTGTTTCGACCTTGATACTCCTTCAATACTTGAAGAGAGAATTAAAGGAAAATGAGAGGTTGATGCCTGAACTTGCTGCGAAAGAATCGGCTAAATGGGTTGCGGAATTAGCTTGCGAGTTGTTTTCTATCTGTAAAAATCAGAATATAACGACATTACCGCTTTTTGATTGCACGAATGAAAACATTGCAAAGGCGAAAACAAACCATATTATTTTACTTGCCAAGACTCAGTTGGGATTGAAAAATCTCTATAAACTTATCTCGTATTCTAATCTGGAGCATTTCTACAAAAACCCTCGAATTCCGAGGAGCCTGTTGAACATTCACAGAGAAGGATTGATTATCGGTTCTGCCTGCGAAGCGGGTGAATTGTTTAGGGCGATTGTAGCAAAGAAGGATGAGCATGAAATAGAAAAAATCGCATCTTTCTATGATTACCTCGAAGTTCAGCCGATAGGCAACAATGAATTCTTGGTAAGAGAAGGAATTGCGGAAAACGATGACAAGTTAAGGGAATATAACCGCACAATAGTTGAACTTGGAATGAAATTGGATAAACCTGTAATTGCGACAGGTGACGTGCATTTTATAGAACCTGAAGACTCGATATTCAGAGCCATTTTAATGTCAAACCTGGGATTTAAGGATGCCTCACTGCAAGCACCGCTTTATTTCAGAACCACAGAAGATATGCTTAATGAATTCAGCTATCTGGGCGAAGAAAAAGCAAATGAGATAGTCATTACAAATCCGAATATTATTGCTTCAAGGTGCAATGACTTAAGACCCTTTCTTGATGAAAAGCAGACATATGCGCCGGAACTTGAAGGTGCTGCCGATGAACTTCAAAATCTTGCTTTAACAAAAGCACATGAGCTATATGGCGAAGATTTGCCGGAGGTGGTAAAAAAAAGGTTGGATAAAGAACTTAATTCGATAATCGGCAATGGTTATTCGTCTCTTTACATGGTAGCGCAAAAACTTGTGCATAAGTCAAACAGTGACGGATATCTGGTTGGTTCGAGAGGCTCGGTAGGCTCGTCGTTTGTAGCACATATGGCAGGTATAACGGAAGTCAATGCACTTCCGGCACATTACAGATGCCCTAATTGCAAATACAGTGAATTTCCGGATGTGGGGACGAGTTCCAGGTGCGGAATAGATTTACCTGTTAAGTCTTGCCCAATATGCGGATGTAATCTGGAAAGAGACGGGTATGATATTCCTTTTGAAACCTTTTTGGGCTTTAAGGGTGATAAAACGCCCGATATCGATTTGAATTTCTCAGGCGAATACCAAAACGTTGCACATAAGTTTACGGAAGTAATGTTCGGTGAAGGTCACGCATTCCGTGCTGGAACTATTTCCGAAGTAAAAGAAAAAACAGCATATGGATATGTAATGGAATATTGTGAAAAAAACAACGTTACATTTTCAGAAGCAGAGAAACAGCGTTTGACACTGGGGTGCGTCGGTACAAGACGTACAACGGGACAGCATCCCGGAGGAATTGTTATTGTCCCAGCAGATTTAGAGATCTATGATTTCTGCCCCGTGCAGCATCCTGCGGAAAAGAAAGAAGCCGAAAGCATAACGACTCACTTCGATTTTCATGCTTTAGACGATAGACTGGTAAAGTTGGATATTCTCGGGCACGATGACCCGACTACACTTAGGATGTTACAAACAATCAGTGGAATAGATCCGCAAACTATTCCTCTTTCCGACCCGGAAACGATGTCGATATTTAAAAGTGAAGCTGTTCTCGGAATTTCACTGTTTAAACTGGATTGCGACGTCGGCGTTTTGGGAATACCGGAGTTTGGAACAAAGTTTGTAAGGGGTATGCTTAAAGACACTCGTCCGACAACAATGGAAGAATTGGTGAGGATATCCGGTTTATCTCACGGAACAGATGTATGGAAAGGAAATGCCCAGGACTTGATTGTCAGCGGTACAACCGACTTGATGCATGCGATATGTACTCGTGATGATATCATGAACTACCTTATTTCATGCGGTGTAGAGCCGTCTCTTTCTTTCAAAACTATGGAGAGCGTGAGAAAGGGAAGGGGACTTACACCCGATATGGAAAAAGCAATGCATGATAACAATGTTCCACAGTGGTATATCGACAGCTGCAAGAAAATCAAGTATATGTTCCCAAGGGCTCATGCAGCAGCATATGTTATGATGGGATTTAGAGTTGCCTACTATAAGGTTCATCATCCGATTATGTACTATGCTGCATATCTGACGGTAAGAGCCGATAAGTTTGATATCGAGCAGTGCATGGGCGGAGCCGATGCTGTTTTATCAAAAATAAAACAATTGAATTCCATGAATAAGCTTACAAACGTTTTGGAAGAACAACTGGTAATACTGGAAATCGTTTATGAAATGAACTTACGAGGTATAGAATTACTTCCGATAGATATCTATAAATCAAAAGCAGCTCAGTTCACAATTGAAAACGGAATGTTACGACCGCCGTTTAATTCAATAGCCGGACTTGGTACAAATGTTGCGCAAGGCATAGAGCAGGCAGCTTCAGGAGGGGTTTACATATCCAGAGAAGATTTTATTTCGAGGACAAAGGTCAATACATCTGTTATTGAAAAATTGGATAAACTCGGTTGTTTGAACGAATTACCGAGCCTGAACCAAATTTCGATGTTCTGATTAATAGAGTAATATAAAAGCTCGCTTGATTGTTTTCTTTGAGAAAATGCGGAAATGTGAACAATTTTTTCAAAAAAAGGTTGCAAATGTAATGATAACGTGTTATAATGCAAATACTATGAGGCATTGGAAGTGGTTAAAGAGTGGGGTTGTCCCGCTCTTTAATTTTGAACAACTCATTTTTGGAGGTTTAATTTGAAATTAACTGATACTATATTTACTCTTGTCGAACCGACTGTAAATCAATTGGGCTATGAGCTTTACGAAGTTGAATTTGCACGGGAATTTGATAACTGGGTTCTGACGCTTTATATCGATTCTCCTCATGGGGTAACCCTTGACGATTGTGAAATTGTAAATAATGCGGTTGAGCCTTTGTTGGACGAAGCAGATCCGATAGAACAGCAGTATTATCTTTCAATAAGCTCGTTGGGAATTGACAGACCTCTGAAAATCGATAAGGACTTTCAAAGAAATATTGGGAAAGTCTTGGATGTTAAGTTGTATGCCGCTTTAAACGGGAAGAAAGAATTTATGGGGAAACTGGTGTCGTTTGATTCGGACAATTTCACCATTGAAGAAAAAAACGGACTTTTAGTGACCTTTGATCGAAAAAAGACCGCAAGCGTTAAACCGCATATTGATTTTAATTCGTTAGTTTAAGGAGAAACAGAAATGGCAAAAAGATCAGCGCCTGAAGAAGAATATAATTTTGAAGAAATACTTAACAAAATAAGCAAGGACCGCGGAATACAGGTTGAAAATCTTGTTGATACCATTGAATCCGCTCTGGTTAGTGCATACAAAAAGAGCATTGAGCGTCCCAATTTGGCTGAAGGTCAGTTCAGACGCAATGTCGCAAATTGCAGAGCAAGAGCCAGCTTGGACAGAAAAACCGGTAAAAGCAGGATATGGATTTCCAAGACAGTGTGTGACGTCGTAGAAGATGATGTTACTCAGATATCTCTTGAAGATGCAAAAAAGATTAACAGTCTTTTTGAACTTGGCGATGTAGTGGAAGAAGAAGCGGATACCAGAAACTTCGGTCGTATTGCTGCACAAACCGCTAAGGGAGTTATTATGCAGCGTATCAGAGAAGCTGAACGTGGAGCCATCTATGAAGAATATCAGGAAAAAGAATCGGAAGCATTGACTGCAATAGTTCAAAGAGTCGATAAAAACGGTGACGTTTACGTTGAAATAGGAAGAACGGCAGGCATAATTCCCGCCAACGAGGTTATCGTCGGAGAGAGCTATGAACCGGGTGATAAATTAAAAGTTTTTGTTCTGAGAGTTCACAAAGAACTTAAAGGTCCTCAAATCGTTGCTTCAAGAACACACCCTGAGCTTATCAAGAAGCTTTTTGAGCTTGAAGTTCCCGAAATACAGTCAGGCATTATCAGAGTTGTTTCTGTTGCAAGAGAAGCAGGTCAACGTACCAAGGTGGCTGTAATGAGCAATGCGCCCGATGTTGACGCTGTCGGTTCATGTGTAGGCCCGAGAGGAATCAGAGTCGAACAGATAGTCAATGAACTTCATAACGAAAAGATGGATATCATTGAATGGGATCAGGATGTTGCCGTATATATAGCAAAAGCATTAGGTCCGGCTAAAGTTCTTATGGTTTACATAAATGAAGATGAGAAAGCAGCGAAGGTTGTTGTTCCCGATAATCAACTTTCACTTGCAATAGGCAAAGAAGGACAGAATGCAAGATTAGCGGCAAAGCTTACTGGTTGGAAAATAGACATTAAGTCTCAGACTCAAGCCGAAGTTGATACTGATATCGAAGAAGCAGAATCATTTGCGGCTGATAGTGCCGAATCATTTATTGAATAAAAAATTAAAATTGGAGGGAATCAGGTTTGCAAAAGAAAATACCTATGCGTATGTGCGTTGGTTGCCGTGAAATGAAGCCTAAACGGGAGCTTATCAGAATTGTTTGCAAAAAGCTTCCCGACAATAATACTGCAATCGGAGTTGATTTGACCGGTAAAGCATCCGGACGGGGAGCATATATTTGTTGCAATACAGAATGTTTGCAAAAAGCAAAGAAAAGTCGTGCTCTGGAAAGGGCATTATCGACTTCTATCGATGATGAAATATATGCGGAAATAGGCTATTCTATTGAGCGGTCGGTAGCACATGGAAAAAAATGAAAAATTATGGAACGCTATCGGCTTCTCGATGAAGGCAGGGAAACTTGTGAGTGGAGATTTTGCCGTAGATAAGGCGTTAAAAGATGGAAAAGCAAAGTTATTGCTGATAGATATGGAAGCATCTGCCGGCACAAGAGAAAAGTGGCAATCAAGAGCCGAGTTTAAAAACATTAAATCGATCCTCTTTTCAAATCTGGGAGAGGCAATAGGAAAACCCGGCAGAATGGTAGCAACTGTAACCGATGTTAATTTTGCAAAAATGATTGAAGACAAAATATGATTGCTCGGATGATTTTGAATTGACGGAGCAACATCGTCCGATGAAAGGTGGATATGTATGAATAAATCCGAAATGCTGAAAAAGGCGGCTAAAATTGAAAACGCAGCAAAACAACTTGCCGAACAGGCAGGGATTTTAAGTTCTAACGTTAATTCCTCATTACAGACGGCAAGGAATTTTGAAAGTAGGCTTATAGAAAAGGAAAGGGCAGCTAAAAAAGCCGAAGACGAAAGAATAAGAAAAGAAAGACGCAAAGAGTTTTTTGAGCAGGATGAGCAGTCCGGTATCTATGTAAGTGATGCAACAGAACAGATAGCGGTGGCATCGGGCGATGAATTGAAGTCAAATAAAACTCAAGCCGAGAACGAAAAAACGGAATTCTTGACTAAGGAAAAACCGATTGAATCGACCGATAAAGAAACGATTCAGGAAAAAAAGGAAATTCGTGAAGTAAGCGAAAAAACCGAATTTAAAGAGGCAGCGGTTAAGACCGAAGAAAAGGCGAATACGCAAGAAGATCGTTCAATTGCTAAGAACGAAGATACTTCGATGCGAAAAAATAACACAGAGTCAAGGAGAAACGCTAATCGCAGCGAATCCGGTTTTAAACCTCGCAATATTTCCGGCAATGAAACAGACGGAGCAAGAAAGCCGTACCGTTCGGATAATAGCAGGGCATCAAAACCAGATTTCAGATCCGACGCTAAAGGTGGCGAGCAGCGTTATGATCGTCGTACCAATTATTCCGAAAGAGCAGATAAAACAGATAGAAGAAATTCATCCGCTCGTCCTCAAAGAAACGGTGTTTACGATAAGGATGCTCAATTGTCAAAGACACCGTCATATCAGCAAGGTAATAAGGCATCTCATAACAGAAGCAATTCTATCCCGGACACGGCGGCAAGACCCAAGCCTACCCGCGTTCCCGAAAAGAATAACGGTTATGTAAAAAGCTTTGAAAATGACGGAAAAATAAAGAACAAAAAGACCATAATGAAAGAAACCGCTCCCTCTGTGCGCGGATGGGATGAAGATTCTCAAAATTACGGCGGACGCAAACGTAAAGCAAAACAGCAGGAGCAGCAGCGTAAAATTGAGCCGATCGTAATCGAAAAAGCAGTTATAACCACGGAAACGATTACCGTTAGAGATTTTTCCGAGAAAATCGGAAAACCTGCTACCGAGATTATCAAAAAATTGTTCTTGATGGGAATTGCAGCAAATATTAACCAGGATATAGATTTTGAAACCTGCGAACTTGTTGCTATGGATTACAACATTGAGCTTGAACATCAAGTAGCAAAGACCGCAGAGGAAGCAATGCAAGAATCGGCAGACGAAGCCGACCTTGAAGAAAATCTTGTTTCAAGACCTCCCGTTGTTACAATCATGGGTCACGTCGATCATGGTAAAACATCGTTGCTTGATGCGATAAGAAACAGTGCGATTACCGAAGGGGAAGCCGGAGGAATTACGCAACACATCGGTGCTTATACCGTTAAGTGTGATAACAGAATGATAACCTTCATTGATACTCCCGGTCATGCTGCATTTACTTCAATGCGTGCCAGAGGTGCCCAGGTAACCGATGTAGTTATTCTTGTTGTTGCCGCCGATGACGGAATTATGCCGCAAACGGTTGAAGCAATTAACCACGCAAAAGCAGCAGAAGTTCCTATTGTTGTTGCGATAAATAAGATTGATAAACCTGAAGCTAACCCCGATAGAATTAAGCAGCAGTTGACCGAATATGAATTGGTTTGCGATGATTGGGGCGGAGATACATTCTGCGTTCCGATTTCGGCAAAGCAGCATCTCAATTTGGATAAACTGCTTGAAACCGTATTGTTTCAGGCGGATATGCTTGAACTTCGTGCGAACCCCAATAGAGCTGCCAAAGGTACAATAATAGAAGCAAAACTTGATAGAGGTCGTGGTCCGGTAGCAACCGTTCTTGTACAAAACGGTACGTTGAAAGTCGGTGACTCGATTGTAGCGGGTGTTGCCTACGGAAGAGTTCGAGCAATGATGGACGATAAAGGCAAGCAAGTGAAATCGGCGGGTCCCAGCCAGCCGGTTGAGGTACTCGGCTTCAATGAAGTTCCTGCTGCCGGCGATATAATGAATGTGGGCGAGATATCGAAGAAGGTCGCAGAAGAACGAAGAGACCGCATCAAGGCCGAACAGCTTAAGAGCATGTCCAAGGTAAGCCTCGAAGATTTGTTCTCACATATAGCTGAGGGTGAAATTAAGACGCTTAATATTGTTGTTAAAGCTGATGTTCACGGTAGTGTCGAAGCGGTTAAACAAGCTTTGGAAAAACTTTCCAATGACGAAGTACGTGTGAAAGTTATTCATGGTGGTGTAGGTGCTATTTCCGAATCCGATGTAACCTTTGCTTCCGCATCAAACGCTATTGTTATCGGTTTCAATGTAAGACCCGATAGCGGAGCAAGAGCTCTTGCGATTCAAGAAAAGGTCGATGTGCGTACATACCGCATTATCTATCAGGCTATTGAAGATGTTGAAAATGCTATGAAGGGTATGTTTAAGCCTGTATTTAAGGAAGTACATCTCGGAACAATAAGTGTAAGGAACACCTTCAAGGTAAGCAATGTCGGTGTTATAGCCGGAGCATATGTGCAGGAAGGAAAAGTACAGCGTAATGCACTGGTTCGTGTTGTGCGTGATGGAGTTGTTATTCACGAAGGACAGATTGCTTCGCTTAGAAGATTTAAAGACGATGTTAAAGAGGTTGCTTCAGGGTACGAATGCGGTATAGGCATTGAGAACTTCAATGATATTCATGAGGATGATACAATTGAAGCTTACGTGATGGAGCAAGTACAAAGATAAATGATTTTAATCGGAGGTGTATTACTGTGCCATCCATAAGATACGACAGAATTAATGAAGAATTAAAAAAGGCTTTGAGCGATATTGTTAGGGAAATGAAAGACCCCCGTATATCTCCGATGACAACAATTCTGCGTGTTGAAGCTACTAACGATTTAAAGTTGGCTAAGGTTCGTGTCAGTGTATACGATAATTCTAACGATGTTAGAAATGAAACGGTAGCTCAGCTTAATCGTGCCGAAGGGTTTATTGCAAGAGAAGTTGGGAAAAGGGTTGACATTCGTCGAATTCCAACCATGAAGTTTATACTTGATGATTCTATTGAATATGCCGTACATATTTCCGAGATTATCAATAAATTGAATAATGAGCGGATAAAGGAAGATAATCAGGATGAGTAATGAACGAGAACTTGATGCAATAATTAATTTTTTGAATAGTGGATCCGGATTTACCATATTGACACATATTTCTCCGGATGGAGATACGCTCGGATCAGCCTTAGCTCTTTTCTGGTTTTTAAAAGAGCTTGGAAAACCGGTAGAGGTTGTATGCTCAAATCCGGTTCCCAAAATCTATTCATTCCTTCCGGGCTCGGAAGATGTCCTATTTCCCGAATCCGCCAAGGGTTATCCGAATGTTATTGCCTGTGATTGTGCCGATTTGCTTAGAGCAGGTAGGGCAGCAGAGATCTTTAACAACGCTTCTACAACAGCGGTTATAGATCATCATGTTACTAACCCCGGCTTTGCCTCTGTAAATCTTATAGACTCGAATGCTTCCGCTACTGCCGAGATTATCTATACTCTTTTTGAAAGATATAGTTGGCAGATAAATCAGCATGCAATGGTTTGCATTTACACAGGTTTATCTACAGATACGGGTAATTTAGCATATAGCAATACCACTTCAAAGTCGTTAAGAATCATTGCGGATTTTGTAGACAGAGGGTTTGATATTGCAAGATATAATAGGTTGATCTATCGTACCGTTCCGTTCAATAAAACCAGACTTCAAGGAGATGTCGTTTCAAAGATGAAGCTCGAAGCAGACGGCAAAATAGGAATAGCCGTTGCCAGACGTTCTCAAATGTCCGAGTTCAATGCTACGGATGAAGACTGCGAAGGCATTGTTGATTGTGTAAGAGATGTTGATACTGTTCTAATCGGCATATTTATTCGAGAAAGCTCCGATGGTTCTTATAAAGTTAGCTTGAGAAGCAAGGAAGTAGGCAATGTATGTAACATTGCCGAAAAATACGGCGGCGGTGGACATGTACGCGCGGCAGGCTACACTGCGTATGATGAACTTGATAAAGTTATTTCAACAGCAATATATGATGCAAATGAGGAATTAAACAGAGCTACAACGTAATTTATGCAGATATGAAGTATGAAGGAATAGTTAATGTCCTAAAGCCTCCCGGCATGACGTCAAGTGATGTTGTGGTAGATGTTAGAAGAATTTTTGAAGAAAAACGTGTTGGTCATACGGGGACGCTTGATCCGGGTGCAGCAGGAGTACTGCCGATATGCATTGGTAGGGCGACACGTTTATTTGATTATTTAGTTGATAAGAAAAAAGAATACTTTGCTGAAATTTGTTTCGGAACTACTACCGATACATTGGATTCCTTTGGTGCTGTAACCGAAGAAAAGGATTGTAACGTTACGCTGGATCAGTTAGAAGAAATACTCCCGGAATTTATCGGAGAAATCGAGCAAATTCCACCGATATACTCTTCACTGAACTTAAACGGTGTAAAACTTTATAAACTTGCACGAAAAGGCGAATTGAGTGCGCCCTTAGAAGAGCGTAAACGTCGAGTTAACATCTTCGAATTGGAAGTAGCTCAAGAACTTGAAAAGAATCGGTTTTTGATTAGAATTTTATGTTCAAAAGGTACTTATATCAGGACATTATGTAACGATATCGGAAAGAAACTTGATGTTCCCGCCTATATGCCTTTTTTACTTAGGACGCAATCAGGTAATTTTGACGTTGGTTCAAGTTATACCATTGCCGAATTAAAAGACTTAAAAGAAGTTCAACTGCTGAAATCCGCAATTATTCCAATGGACAAAGCTGCTGATAATATACCGGAATTGAAGCTAAAGAATCTTTCTAACAGGAATAAGCGCTTACTTATAAACGGTGCGTCAATAAATATTAATGACGATATTGAACCCGACTGTGTTTATAGGATATACATAGAAGATAACTTTATTGGATTGGGAATTCTCGAAGAAAGTGGTCTACATATAACAGTGTGGTTGGGTGAGGAAGGAACAGATAATGGAAAATCGTAAGTCCGTTGTTGCATTGGGAATGTTCGATGGTGTTCATATTGGACATAAAAAAATTCTTGATACCGCTGTTCTTATTGCAAAATCAAGAGGTTTAGTTCCAACCGTGTACACGTTTGCAAATCATCCGCAAGAGCTTTTCGGCAAAGAGGTTCAAAGGTTATGCACAAATAATCAAAGATGTGAATACATGAAAAGATTAGGTATTCAATACATCGATATGGTGGATTTTACCGATGATATAAGAGTAAGTTCGCCTGCTGATTTCATTGAAATGCTGATCAAAAGATTAAATCCTCAGGTTATCGTTGCCGGCTTTAATTATACATTCGGGAAAAAGAAAGCGGGCAATATTGATTTATTAATCAGTATTGCAAATGCGAACGGAATTGATGTTGCGCCTGTTTCAGCTGTTTCTGTCGGAAAACAGGTAGTTTCGAGTACGAAGATCAGAGAATCGCTCTTAGGCGGAGATGTTCCGAAAGCCCAGATTATGCTTGGCAGGACGTATAATTTAATAGGTAATGTAGTTAAGGGAATGGGTAGAGATTGTCAGATGGGTTTTCCTACCGCAAACTTAAAGCCTGAGCATAACCTCTTGATTCCTACCAATGGTGTCTATGCCTCGTATTTTCAGGTTAAAGGAAGTAACTATCCTTCAATCACATATATCGGCACGGATTCAACCGCTGACATGAAGAATGGCAAAACCATCAAAACGCATATTCTTGACTTTGATGATAAAGTTTATGATGAGCAGGCATCGGTAAGCTTCGTGAAACGATTAAGAAATGAAAAATTATTTTCTTCAATGCAAGAGCTGAAAGAACAACTCTGCTTGGATAGTAAAGCAATTTCAAAATTTTTTGGGAGAAATTGATTCATGCTTGTACTGATGTTATTCGTTCTTTTTGTTATTATAGCCGGTTATTTAGTCGGAAGCAACATGACAGCCATACGCATTGCCGGCAAACACAGTGTAGATATAAATGAATGTGGCAGCGGTAATGCGGGCTCAACAAATATTCTCCGTACATTCGGCTGGAAATGGGGATTGATTTGTTTGATTTCAGATTGCGCAAAAGGAGCAATAGCCGTCTTTATCGGGAAATTAGCTTATCTACTGGGAAGTTCATTAAATCTCTTTTCATCCGATTTTGAAAGTCTGTTTATGTGTGAAGGACTTTTGGGTGCTTTGCTCGGTCATCTGTTGCCTGTTTTTCATAGCTTTCGCGGCGGAAAGTGTGTTGCCGTTGCAATAGGGGGAATGCTTGTAATTGCTCCGACGGAACTTGCCATCGGCATGGGCATAGGAGTAATTCTTGTATTAGTTACAAAAATGGTTTCCGTTGGTTCTATTTTCGGAACTGTTATTGTTTGCTCGCTTACTATTATTAATAATACGGGCGATATCTATGTTATTCTGCTATCGTCAATCGCAATGCTGGTTATTCTGCTTACTCATATTCCGAATATTCAAAGGATTCTTGCAGGTAATGAGCGAAGATTAGGCTCTGTTTCTTGGGATACGGAACGAAAAACAAAATAATACAGGACAGTAAGTTAATTATTGTTCAACATAAAAAGCAAAAAAGGGGGTGTAAAAATCATCCCTTTTTTGTTATAATAGCTTTAGGTAAATTGACGAAATTACACGAACATAATTTTAGGAGGAAGAAATCATGAAGTGCAAGAACTGCGGATTTGATAATGCACCTTTGGAAAAATACTGCGTGAGCTGCGGTAAGAGCTTAGGTGAGAAAACAAAAAAATCTTTGACGTTCGATGACGCCGATCTGTCGATGATAGAAAAAAGGTTTATTAAAGACGGTGATAGCTGGGATTCCATAATGCATGGAAACAAGAAAGCACGGGTTATAGTAGAAAAAGAAAAAACCATATCGGAAAAGAAGGAAACCACTCAAACTTTAAAAAAACGAGCATCTACTCCTATACGCAAACAAAACAGTGATAGAGTGGAGCAAACTAAAACGGGTGAGAGCGGAAGCAATAATTCGGCAAATAAAAATATGATTTCCATTTTACTTGCTATCGTCTTTTTCCTTGCTCTGATATTTATCTTTTTAATTGTTTCGCCTACGGATAATTCTTCGAAGTATAAGTACTCGGCAACAATTTCCGCAAATGATACTAACGGCGATACATATTATTTGACTGTATATGGTAGTGCAGGAGATACTGCCGTATTTCGTTCCTCATCTTACGAAACTACTCAACTTGAAATAACATCAAAGGGGTATGTTGTCTTTAATGTTTACGGCAAGGATTTGCTTCCTGCTGCTCCGATTGATGATGAACAACTTGAAGTAACGCCGACTGTTGCAATTATCAAAAAAGGAACAGATACTCCACTATCGATCGGAGTTAATTCTATTACAATACCGGTTCCCGAATTTAATATTGTTTTTGATCACGAACAAAAACTAATCCAGCAGGGACAATCAGAGGAAAACGATGAGCAGAAAGTAATTGATGCTAATACCATAGAATGTTATGAAGGTAAAATAACTATATCCGGTAAAGTACCGTTAGATGCTGTTACAGTGAAATGCGATGATAATAAAATAGAACTTCAAGATAATATGTTTTCATATTCAATGCAGTTTGTTTCTCAAGGCGAATTTCAAATTAAATTCGAAGCGACTTTGCCCGGATACAGAACGATTAAGAGAACATTCACCGCAATAGTGAAAGAAGATTTGAGCGTTGAACAAGTTATTTTTATTGATGATGATTTCCAAACTCGTGTTTCAAATGAGACCGAAGAAATGGAAATTTACGGAACTGTACCTAAAGGAACAACATTGTCAATTACTACCGATGACCCCGATTTGGTACTGAAATCAGAACCGATTGTTGATGAAGAGGGTAATTTTAGCTTTACGGTCGGCTTACCTGTTGCATCGAAAAACTATAACATGTTGATAAATGCAACATTAGCGGATGGCAGTACCGTTTCACGTTCCTTTGCCGTGCAACGTCCCCCTTTATTCAATGAATACATACCGACATTGTGGGCATGTCACTACAGCGATATGATTAAACCCAATTATTTCGGAGTAAAGGGGTTCGTCATTAATGGACGATTGACGGAAATTATCAGTGACGATGACTACCTACACGCACGGGTTAATTTGACCGACGGGAATGATATCAACATTTGTTACTACAACCATTATGCAGGAGCGACTGTTCTTGAGGAAGATAGTGCTTATACAATGTACGGTTACCCGATATGCGTAAATGAAGACGGAGTTTTGGAAGTATTTATTTGGTTTGTGAGAGATTAGTCATGAAGGTTTGGGGAAGAATCAGAAAGAATAATAAGACGATCGAAGAAGCTATAGTAACTATAGATGTAAGAGCTGTAGAGCAGGTGGATGACTGGTCTGAGCCACTGGGTGAGTTATGCCATGATTTGGATTTGAGCAGACCCATTTTGCTGAAAAAGCATCTTGAAGAGATTAACAGGTTTTCATCGACGAGCTTTACATCGCAAGATTTTATGGAACCCATTTCCTTTGACAAGCTTGAAATTGAGATTTTTTAAAGCCTGAATAATTTTTTTGCGACGATGCCATAATAAAGAGAAAAAAGAAAAGGAGTAAACCAATGGATACGTTGTCGCTGATTTTGCTTATTATCGGATCTCTTAATTGGGGTCTTGTAGGTATTTTTCAGTTTGATCTTGTTGCTGCAATTTTTGGTGGAATGAGCGGTGTAGTCTCTCGAATTATTTATACGGTTGTAGGTTTAGCCGGCTTATGGGGTATAACCATGCTCTTCCGAAGAAGAAACAAGGCATCGTTTGTTTCGGATGACAGAGAATAACGATAAAAAATGACTACTTATCGATTGGGTAAGTAGTCATAATTATTAGATGCGTTTCTAATTCAAGACTCAATCAGATCAAAGAATTCTTCTTCGGACAGTTTTTTTATTCCGAGTTCATTTGCCTTATCAAGCTTGCTACCTGCATTTTCTCCGAAAACAACATAATCGGTGCGTTTGCTTACACTACTTGAAGTCTTTCCACCTGAGGAAGTTATTAACGCTTCAACTTCACGTCTACCCATTCTTGACAGAGTACCCGTTACAACGAATGTTTTGCCTTCGATAAAACTCTTGGTATCGGATGCTGTAACCTCTCTGATTTTTACACCAAGGTTAATAAGTTTATCAATCTGTTCTGATATATGCTCATCCGAGAAGAAATCCGTTATGCAGTTAGCAACAACATCACCGATATCTTGAACCGTGAGCAGAGTTTCAACGGTTGCCGAACGCAATGCATCTAAAGTCTGAAATCTATTTGCAAGGTCTTTTGCGGTTTTGCTTCCGACATTTGGAATTCCCAAGGCATAGATAAAAGAAGAAAATTCACAATCTTTACTTTGTTCTATTGAGCTTATTAAGTTTGAAATTTTCTTTTCACCGAAGCCGGATAAATTTGCGAAATCGGATGCATCTAATTCGTATAGTTGTGAAATTGTCGTCAGACCAAGTTTTTCGACAATTTGCTCGGCTGTTTTTTCCGAAAAACCATTGATATCCATAGCATCTCTTGACGCAAAGTGTTGTAGTCTATTGACTATTTGCGGTGTACAGGACAGTGAATTTGTGCAATATGCGTGAACGCCCCTGCGTTCAACCTTCGCACCGCAAGCAGGACAATATTCGGGAATATCCACCGGATTATCGGGCTCACCTGAATCGAGACTTGTCAATATCTCGGGAATAACGTCATTGCTTCTTCGAATTAAAACCTTTGAACCAATACCGACCCTTTTTCGTCTAATATCATCAATGTTGTTGAGCGTTGCACGTTGTACCGTAACGCCTAAAAACTCTACAGGTTCAAGATGAGCCAATGGTGTCAGTTTTCCCGTTCGTCCGACTTCCCAAGTAATATTTTTTACAATCGTACTGTGTTCTTCTGCCGGAAACTTATAAGCAATTTCACCTTTTGGAAATTTATCGGTATAGCCCATTTCATCATGGAGATTGATGTCGTTAAGCTTAATAACCATTCCGTCAATAAGTAAATCAAGATCTTGACGCTGTTTTGTGACCTTTTCAATCTCATCAATCACTTCGTCTATAGAACCGTAAAAAACGTAATCGCTTAAGGGAAAACCGCATTGGTGCATGAAATCATACATTTCTCGCCTTGTCTGAAATTGTTTTCCGTCGATATAACCGATGTTATAACACACACAGTCAAGCTTTCTTTGAGCCGTAATCTTCGGATCTAAATTTCGTATAGCACCGGTTGCGGCATTACGTGCATTTTTCAAACTTTCAACTCCTGCCTGATTCAGCGCAGCTAATGTTGAAAGCTTCATGTAACATTCGCCTCGAACCTCTAAGAGTCCTTTATACGGGATTGATAACGGAATTGTTCTTATTGTTTTTGTTTGTGCCAATATGCTTTCGCCGACAATTCCGTTTCCTCTGGTGGCAGCCTGAACAAGCAATCCGTTGTTGTAAGTCAGATTAATGGTTAATCCATCAAATTTATACTCTAAAACAAATTCGGGTGTAAAGTTCGAACCTCTGAAATTAGAACATTTTTGAGCCCATTCTTTAAGTTCCGCAAATGTTTTAACTTTATCAAGGCTGTAAAGTCTACCGATATGTTTATGTTCGTCAAATTTTGAAACCGGTTGTGCTCCGACGCGGTGGGTAGGGGAGAGCGGAAGTATAATTCCGCTCTCATTTTCAAGACGTTGCAATTCGTCCATCAAAGAATCAAATTCGGAATCACTTACTTTAGGTGCATCACCATAGTAATATGCTGTTGAATAATCGTTTAAAAGTTCAACCAGTTCGGTCATTCGATCAATCATTTTGTTCCTCCGTCAATTTTTCGAGACTAACATATGCGGCGGCAATTACTTTTTTACCGCATGAGTCGAAATCAATTGTCATCATTTGTGCGGACGAGAAAGAATCGAATTCGATAATCGTTCCGTCTCCGAATTTAGGATGTCGTACCCTCTCATTGACAGCATATTTTTTGCGTCGCATCTTGCGGAGGCTATCGGTCGCAGTTTGCTCTGTTGATTCTTTCATCGTAATATGTCGGGCAGTTAAACGATAACTGTCGTCCGAACGACCGAAAGAATTTGTCGGTATCCACCCTCGCTCCGGATTCGGGCGTGAGTTCCACCGTGCTTCTTCAAGATCTAATCCGCTAATCTTAAAACTGCCTTTAAAAACACGTTCCTTATCTATTAGACCCATTTCGTCCAAAAATACGGAAGCCGGATTATTTTTCGTTTGGCCGTATAATGTTCTTTGCTTTGCCGCATAAAGGTACAGTCTTTCCTGCGCTCTGGTTACACCAACATAACATAATCTGCGTTCTTCTTCCAATCCTCTTTCATCTTTAGAACGTTGGGATGGGAAAATGCCTTCTTCCATTCCCGGAATAAAGACTATCGGAAATTCCAAGCCTTTGGCACTATGAAGTGTCATCAGTTTTACAGTTCCATCCGATTCATCAATGCTATCGGCATCGGAGTCTAACGCCGTTAATTCAAGGAAGGTTTGCAGCGCATCGCTGTCTTTATCGATTTTTTGCTCATGCTCTTGCATTGCGCCCAGCAATTCCTGGATGTTTTCTTGACGTGTTTCTACAGAGTCGTCACCCTGTTCGACGATATAATTCGAGTATCCTGTTACATCAAGTATGTACTCGGTTAAGTCAGTTAAGCCCAGTTCATATCTTTTGGCAAATAAATCTCGGATTAAATCGACGAAAGGGGATACTTTCTTAGAAATCTTTGTGGGTAAAGCATCAGGAGATAAAAGGGTAATCAGCATAGATTGATCTTTATCCTTTGCTATTTCGGAAATAAGCTTAATTGAAGCTTCACCGATACTGCGTTTTGGGACATTGATTATTCTCCTGAGTGCCGCATCATCATTGGGATTAGAAATTAACCTCAAGTAACTTAATACGTCTTTTATTTCTCTTCTTGCGTAGAATCTTGTTCCGCCGATAACGGAAATCGGAATACCGAATCCGCTCACAAGAAGCGATTCAAGTACACGACTTTGAGCATGAGTCCGATATAATACTGCAAAGTCATTGTAACTTCTTCCCTCAGTTTCTCTAAACTCGGCGATTGTTCTTGCAATATTATAAGCTTCTTCTCGTTCGTTTGATGGGGTAATTAGTTTTACCGGCGCACCGCCTTGCTTATTCGTCCATAATTTCTTGGCTTTGCGTCCTTGATTATTGGAAATAACCTTATTTGCACAATCCAAAATAGGTTTTGTTGAACGATAATTCTGCTCCAGTCGAACTACGGTTGCTCCGGGAAAATCTTCCTCAAACCTTAGAATGTTACGCATATCGGCTCCGCGCCATCCGTAGATACTCTGATCATCGTCACCTACAACGCAAATATTTCGATGATCCTTGCATAAGTATTTAATTATGCGGTATTGAGGTGCGTTGGTGTCCTGATACTCATCAATCAAAACATACCTGAATTTCTTGCGATATTTTCTCAGTACGTCTTGATTGGATCTGAAAAGCTCAACGGTTTTAAGTAATAAATCATCGAAGTCAAGAGCATTGCATTTCTTTAGTTTACTTTGATAAGTCCTGTAGATATCTACGAGAGTCTTATCTCCGCCATCACTCGATTCAAGTAAGAAACGTTCGGGAGGTTCATTTGAATTTTTTGCTCGGCTTATTGCAGAGCGAACCATTCCTTTAGAGTACTTATTCTCATCTGCATTACAATCCTTAATAGACTCCGAAATTATTGTGTTTTGGTCCTGTTCGTCATAAATAACAAAATTCCTATCGTAACCAAGTCTATCGATATCAATGCGCAGCACACGCAAACAAAACGAGTGAAAGGTTGTAACCCACATTTCGGAGATGTCGCTTGATATTAAGCGTTCGGTTCTTTCACGCATTTCTCTGGCTGCTTTATTGGTAAAGGTTAGCGCAAGGATTGCCGACGGTTTTATTTTATAATTTTCAACGAGGTTTGCTATCCTGTATGTAAGCACTCTGGTTTTTCCGCTTCCTGCTCCGGCTAAAACCAAAAGAGGTCCGTAAACACATTCGACGGCTTCACGTTGCTCTTTATTCAGTAAATTGAGATTAAGCATTCTTATAACGAATTTACAGCTGCTTTGAGTCGTTCGAGTGCATCGGCAAGAAGTGACTTAGGAATGGCCAAATTCCATCTTTCAAAACCACTGCCGTTCGTTCCGAATATATACCCCTCATCAAAAGCAAGCATGTGCTTTAACATTAATTCTTCGAGTTCGGAATCGGAAAGCTTTAAATTTCGCATATCAATCCATGCCAAATAAGTTCCTTCGCATTTTATCGGCTTCAACATCGGCAGATTATCGGCAATAAAGGAATACAGAAATTTAAAGTTTTCATCTATCGTTTGAACAAGCTCGTCAACCCATGACTCGGATTCGTTATATGCCGCAATTGTTGCAACTCTTGCAAAATAAGGAAAATGACTCAAAGATTGAAGCTGTCTGATTTCATTGAAGCGTTCATAGACCGATTCATTTTTTATGAAAATGTTAGAGCAATTTAATCCTGCAAGATTAAAAGTTTTGCTTACTGAAGTACATATCATGCAGTTGTCATCCATATCGGGCAATGCACCCAAAACAGTGTGAGTATTACCGGGCAAAATGAGATCGTTATGTATCTCATCCGCAACAATAAAGACCTTATTCTTTTTACAGATTTCACATAGAGTTAAAAGTTCATCCTTTGACCAAACTCTGCCGACGGGATTATGAGGACTGCATAATAACAACATCTTCACATCGGGATGACTTGCTTTTTGTTCTAAATCATCAAAATCAATCTCATATCTGCCGTCTTTAAATACCAGAGGGTTTTCAACGATACGGCGATTATTCTGTTTTATGGCACTGTAAAAAGGATAATAAACCGGAGGTTGGACTATTACTCCGTCGTTGGGTTCGGTTAGCGCTTTAACAGCTAATCCCAATGCGGCAACAACACCGGGAGTGGTTAACATTTTCCAATTTGAGCAGTCCCAATTGTGACGACGAAGCATCCATGATTTTACGGAATCGGTGTATATGGAATCGGGATAAGTATAACCCATAATTCCGTGTTCGGCTGCCTGTTTAATGGCGTTTTGTATTTGGGGTGCGGTTTTAAATTCTTGATCAGCAATCGTTAAAGGCACAAACCCCGAACCCTTTACGGGTTCGGGAGCCATATCGACTTTTATCGATCCTGTACCTACTCTGCTAATCGGAGTAAGAAAATCGTAAATCATCAGTAATTATAACCTCTGTCAAATGCATTAAGATTTATTTCAAGGAATTTTGGTTTTACGCATTGTTCGATGGCTTTATGCCACTCATCAATGCCGAACGGCAGCATTTTTGCGACAACGCCCATCAAAACAACGTTTGCGGCACGGTAAGTACCGCATTCATGAGCTATGTCAACAGCGTTAATCTCTATGGTTTTGCATGCTTCACGGACTCTCGAAAGACAATCTTCGGGATATGCAACGGCACCGGTAATTACAGGCATCGGCAATATTTGCTGCGTATTTACGACGACTGTACCGTCTTTCTTCAAATAGGGGAGAGCACGCAAAGCTTCCAGATTTTCGAAAGCCAATACGATATCGGCTTGCTCCTGTTCAACGATGGAAGAGTAAATAGGCTTATCGTTGCTAATGCGAACGTATGTTACAACGCTTCCACCGCGCTGACTCATGCCGTGAACTTCGCTTACTCGTACATCATAGCCGTTATTCATAGCGAGCTGTCCGAGAATTTTGCTTGCAAGG
>CAYPXV010000006.1:0-32066 GCA_964414925.1 uncultured Clostridium sp.
AGCAGTAACAATGAATAATTTGCAAATTTATTTGACTTATTAATATGTTCGGAGTATAATCAGAACATATCAGCAGTGGAAAGGAGTATTGAAATGCTTAACGAAGTACGCAAAATTTTAGCTTCACAGCTTAACATTTCTATCGACACAATAACAGCCGACTCTCGCCTTGTAAATGACTTACAGGCTGACTCCCTTGACTTGGTTGAATTAATCACCGGCTTGGAAGAACGTTACGGACTCGAGATACCCGAAGAAGATGTAGTAAAAATTCAAACGGTTGGCGACATTGTAGCATACATAGAATCGAAACAATAAAATAATCATTTGCGCTCATGCCATTTTGGCATGAGCCACTTGTATTTACAATGAAAGGATAACAATGCTTACAGACGAAAGAATATCAACATTAAGAGAACTTTCCGCAAAACTCAGCTACAACTTCGCAGACTACGACTTACTTAATACAGCGTTAACTCATTCATCGTATGCCAATGGAGATAACAGAGCCAATGTACATAACGAACGATTGGAGTTTCTCGGTGATGCTGTACTTGAGCTTTGTGTAAGTGAATACTTATACCGTAATTATCCGAGCATGAATGAGGGGTTAATGACTAGGGTTCGCTCCCGTGCAGTATACGAACCCGCTTTGCATAAAGCAGCCGCCGAGTTGAACCTCGGTGAATATTTACTGCTCAGTCACGGAGAAGAAAATACCGGCGGAAGAGCTAAACCGTCCATACTTTCCGACGCACTTGAAGCTGTTATAGGAGCCATTTATCTTGACGGAGGATTTGACCCTGCAAAAAATTTCATACTCGGTTTTGTGGAAAGCAGCGTTTCTTCCGCGATTAAAACAGTAAATGTAAAGGACTATAAGACCTTACTTCAAGAATATGTGCAGCATAAACATATGGGCGAATTAAGGTACATAGTTATAGGAATCGACGGACCCGACCATAACCGAACATTTACCATGCAGGTTAATATCGGGGATGTTGTTTACGGTTTCGGAAGCGGACGGACAAAACAGGAGGCAAGCCAAATAGCTGCTAAAATAACTTTAGACTTACTTAACAGACCGACTAAGGAAGATAGATGCGACTTACCAGATTAGAAATCAACGGGTTTAAATCATTTGCAAAACGCACGGAGCTTATTTTCGAACCGGGAATTACCGGCATTTTGGGTCCGAACGGTTGCGGCAAAAGCAATATTTCGGATGCATTCAGGTTCGTTTTAGGTGAACAAAGTGCCAGGGCTTTACGTGGAAAAAAAGTTGAAGACTTCATATTCGGCGGGACCGAGTCTCGCCGACCGCTTTCTTTTTGCCAAGTTTCCATGTCTTTTGATAATTCCGATGGTAAGCTTGCCTCTCCGTATTCGAAGGTAGTGGTATCTCGTCATGCCTTTCGTTCAGGCGAAAGTGAATACTTTATCAACAAAACTCCCTGCCGCTTAAAAGACATTCTGGAACTGTTTCATGATACCGGAATAGGAAAGGACGGTTATTCGATAATAGGTCAGGGTCGAGTAAGTGATATACTATCTGATCGTTCGGGTGAAAGACGTGAAGTATTCGAAGAAGCTGTCGGTGTAATGAAGTATCGCAGCCGTAAGGAAGAATCCGAGCGAAAACTTCAAAATACGAAGAAGAATCTTACAAGACTCGATGACATTATCTTTGAAATCGAATCAAGACTCGAACCTCTTAAAATCGAAAGCGAAAAGGCAATTGAGTATTTTAAATACAGAGAGGAACTGAAACTTCTCGAATTAAATCTCTTTATTTATCAGTATGACAAATCGAATGAACGCATGGCGTCCGTAAAACAAACCATTTCGATATACAACTCATCGATTGAAGAAGCGGTCGCAGCGGAATCGGAGCTTAATTCTTTTTGCTCGAAATTAGAGGATGAACAACGCAAGCTTTCCGAAAATTTAAGTGATTTATCTCATAAACTTATCGAGATGTCCTCAAATGTTGAATCCTCTATCGGTCAAGAGCGACTTTTGCTTGAAAGGAAATCGACTCTCGAAGCCGAAATAGGGCAGAAAAAGCAGCAAGCCGATGAGCTGTCGGAGCAGTTAAAATATGACGAAGAAGAGATAAAACGCATCGAGGCACTTTGTTCAACGGGGCAATCCGACTGCGAAACCTACAGGCAGAAGCTGAGTGTAGCCGAGAAGGATTTTTCTTCCATAAGCAATACAATATTGGAGCGTGAAGAACTTCTTGAAAAGTCCAAGCAGGCAATGATGGCATCGCTCAACAGAATTGCGGACGCAAAGAGCCGCATCGCAAGGCTTGAAGCAATGCGTTCCGGTATAAACGACAGACTAAAAGCAATTGAATCTGAAAAAGAAGCATTGGAAAAGGAAGCCGAATCCCTTTCCGACGAACTTAACGATGCTGATAATGAAGTCAAAGAAATTCTGAAAAAAAGAGAATACGATGAAGCGGAGCATTCGAAATCAGTCAAACAATTGGAATCGATAAATGAAACCGTCAAACGTGTTTCATACGAACTTCGTTCAGAAGAAAATGAACTTAATTCTTTACATTCGAAATTAAAAGTTCTGGAGGAATTGAAAAGTGCTCATGAAGGTTATTATGCCAGTGTAAAAAAACTTTTGAACGATTGTACAAACGATAATAACCTTGCTTCTCGCATATGCGGTGTGGTTGCCGAGCTTATTTCCGTACCTACCGAGTTTGAAACCGCTATTGAAATGGCTATCGGTTCTGCTTTACAGAATATAGTCGTGCCAAACGAGAATGATGCAAAGTCTCTCATCGAGCATCTTCGCAGGCGACAATACGGCAGAGCAACTTTTTTGCCTATCACCACCGTACATTCAAGGCTTTTGAACAGTTTTGAGCTTAATCAAATTAAAATCGACGGTAGTTACGGAGTTGCATCGGAGCTTATCGGTTATTCTCCGAAATACAAGGGTATAATGGAGAACCTGTTCGGACGCATTGTTATCGTCAAAGATTTAGATATCGGCATTGAGTTAAGCAGACGTACAAAAGCATCATTCAAAATAGTAACTTTAAAGGGTGATATTCTAAACTCCGGAGGCAGTTTAACCGGCGGCAGCGTTCAAAAAAGAGAAGTCAGCATCCTCGGCAGAGATCGTGAAATCGAATCATTAAAAAGTGATTATCGACGAATTGAGGAAGAAATCGCTAAGCTCAATAACAATCTTGACGGTTATAAAAAAAGCGTTACCGATCTATCTTCCGAAATTAAAGCTATTGCCGACAGACTCCAGCAATACAATGTACTTTTAGCCTCATCACAAGAGCGAACCGACATAATACGAAAGTACATTAAACGTAACAGTGAATCCACCGATAAGTTCGATACGGAAGTTGAGCAGCTTAATGACTCCCTGAATGAAATCGAAGAACAAATCCGTGAGACGTTAGGCATGCAAAGCGGTCTTTCTCAAGATAATACTGTAACAAATGACGATATTCGCAAATTACAGGATGAGCTTACCGCACTTCGAAATAAGTTACAGCTTGCCAATGACACTCTTGCAATGATAAGGGTAGAACTGACTTCTTCGGAAAAGGAAGTCGTAACTCACGCTAACGATAAGAGTAAGCTCGCTGCAGAGATAGAAAAGAAAAAGCAATTGATTATCTCCTGTGAGAATTTTGCAACAACAACTACGGAAGCTATTTCAAGTATAGAATTGCAAATCAAGGAGCTTACCGCAAAATCGGATAAGCAGCGTCTTGAATTTGAGCAATTAAAGCAGGAGCAAAAGCGAATCGAATCGGAAATCGATTCTAAGTTATCACTTTTGGATGAAAAGCGAAACGAGCGTGAAGCTGTTTCTCATCAACTTACAGATTTAAGAGAGCGACAGCATAAGAGTGAACTCAGTCTCAACAGGATTCAGCTTGAAGTAAATTCATTATGCGATAGGATATGGCAGGATTACGAATTAACATACGAGAACGCACTCCCCTACCGCAAGGAAATATCCGTGACACAATCACATATGCGTGTCGATGAAATAAAAAAATCGATAAAAGCTTTAGGCACGGTAAATACATCTTCAATAGAGGAATACAAAGAGCTATGCGCAAGGCATGAAGAACTTACGGCACAGTGCAATGATCTACGCCATGCGGAAAGTGACTTGACTGAGCTTATATCCAGATTGACCACTACAATGGAGAATGAATTTGCTCAACAGTTTAAACTGATACAGAAGAACTTCAGCGAAACATTTACGTCTTTATTCAACGGGGGTAAAGCCGAACTGATTCTTTCCGACGCAAATGACGTATTAAATTGTGATATTGATATCATTGCACAACCGCCGGGAAAGAAATTACAGCTTTTAACTTTGCTCTCCGGCGGAGAACAGGCACTCACGGCAATTGCTTTACTATTTGCAATTTTGAAGCTTAAGCCGACGGCATTTTGCATACTGGATGAAATCGACACATCATTGGATGAAACGAACGTTGAAAATTTCGCTCGATATTTAAAGGAATACTCCAAGGATACGCAGTTCATCGTAATAACGCACCGAAAAGGTTCAATGGCGGTATGCAACGCACTATACGGAGTTTCGATGGAAGAAAAAGGTGTTTCAACCATCGTATCAGCTAAATTTAATGAATAAACGGAGGAATAATATGTGGAACATATTTAAAAAGAAAAATAAGAGCGGTACGGAAACGTCCGTGCAAGAAGAAGTCAATTCAGTCGTTGACTCGAACGAAAATATAATTATGCCCGATGACGAATCATCACAGGTGCAAGATGAAAAGATTGTTCCCGAGTCGGATATCAAACTTAACGATACGGAATCGAAATGCGTAAAAGAGGAACCGACAGCAAAGAAAAAGTCCGGTATTTTTTCAAAGCTTTTCAACGGACTCAAAGCCACACGCAACACAATTTTTGCCGGGCTGTTTGTAGAGAACGGTGAAAAGATTGACGATGAGTTTTTCGATGAGCTTGAAGAAGCTATGATAATATCCGATATGGGAATGGCAACTACCGAAAAGCTGCTTTCCGAATTACGTAAAGAAATCAAAGGGAACGGAATTAATACACGCACGGAAGCAAGAGAGGTAATGGTGAAACTGTTAGCTAAGGCAATGACGCCCGAAACCCCTTTCTTATCGAGCGCAGATGACAACGATAAAAGTGTTATCATGATTGTCGGCGTTAACGGAGTCGGAAAGACGACATCCATCGGCAAACTTGCGGCGATGTACAAAGCTGAAGGTCGCTCTGTTATTTTAGCCGCTGCCGATACATTCCGTGCCGCAGCTGCCGAACAGCTTAATGTATGGGCAGAAAGAGCAGACGTACCGATAATAAAGCACGATGAAGGTGCCGACCCTGCCGCAGTAGTATTTGATTCCATTGCCGCATTTAACGCACGCAAATGCGATATGCTTATCTGCGACACAGCGGGACGACTTCACAACAAAGTAAATTTAATGAATGAATTAGCCAAAATGCGCCGAATCATTGACAGGGAATTGCCCAATGTTCCTGTTGAGGTATTGTTGGTACTTGACGCAACCACGGGTCAGAATGCGATTGCACAAGCGAAAGCATTTGGTGAGAATGCAGGGCTTACCGGCATAATACTTACAAAATTAGACGGAACAGCAAAAGGCGGAGTCGTTGTTGCGGTAAAGGATGAACTTAACCTACCCGTCCGCTTTGTGGGTGTAGGAGAAGGAATTGACGATTTACAGCCCTTTGATCCGGAAGCATTTGCCGAGGCACTTATTTAATTTTCAACTGAGCAAAATAAAAGGAACAAAACAAATCACCACCTGAAAAATCATGCGGTGATTTATTTTGTTTATGAATTGTAACGAATTACTTTTCTTCTTCGTCCATCTTGATTACCTGTTCGCCATCATAGTAGCCACAATGCCTACAAACCCTGTGAGCGAGCTTCCTATCGTGGCACTGAGGACACTCAACAACAGCGGGAGCGGTAAGCTTCCAATTAGCTCTACGTCTATCACGTCTTGCTTTCGAAGTTTTTCTCTTAGGTACTGCCATTTTCTACACCTCCTCTTCATCTATGAGCAGTTGTGCGAGTTCTTCCAAGGAGGCGAAGCTGGCATTCTTCACCGATTTTGAACACGAACACTGCATTGCATTCAAATCACAACCGCACGTTGGGCACAAACCCTTGCAGTCCGGCTTGCACAAACCATAGAGCGGAGCGTTGAGAATAATAAGATCAAAAATCATCTTATCGAGTTTAAGTACATCACCCGCAAAGGAATAGCACTCCAACTCCTCCGCTTCTTCTTCGGAAGCTTTAATAAATCTTTCCGAAAAAGGAAGCGAGAACTCATGCTTGAACTCCGCATTGCATTTTGTGCAGTTCATTAACAGGACGGAACTCAGCATTCCCTTGACGTTAAAGCCTTCGCCGTCAAAAGCATAATCCATATCAACACTCACAGGCGTATCAAACACAAGCTTATGACCTCCGAAACAAATCGGCTCGAGTTTTTCATCAAAATGCGCAGAAGCGACCTTGCCTATTAATTTCAGTTCCGATGCTACGTTAAGTTCCACACAAAACTCCAATCTCGGTTATAACAATAACCTTATCCATTCTATACTCATCAAGCCGAATTGTCAACAGTCTTGATAGGGTTATCGAAAAATATAATGATTTTTATCCGAAAAAGTTAAGATTAGTTGTTAACAAGCTCGGCGGTTTGCATTGCAATCATCATCTCTTCATCGGTGGGGATTACAAAAGCTTTAACCTTGCTGTCGGGAGTTGTGATCTCCACATTTTCATTTCTGGGACAATGCTCATTTAATTCGGCATTAAGCTTAATTCCGAAATATCCCAAGCCGTTAAGCACGCGCTCACGCACATAGTATGCGTTTTCGCCTACACCGGCTGTAAAAACTATAGCATCAAGTCCGTCCATGGCAGCAGCATAAGCTCCGATGAACTTCTTTATTTTATAGCTGAGTGTTGCAATTGCAAGTTCCGCTCTTTCATTGCCCTGTCTTGAAGCTGCAACGATGTCTCTCATATCGCTTGATACGCCACTAATTCCGAGTACACCGCTTTTTTTATTGAGATAAGCATCGATTTCCGAAGCGGACATATCCAGCTTCTTCATCAGATACATAACAATAGCGGGGTCGATATCTCCGCAACGTGTACCCATGGGAAGTCCTTCAAGGGGAGTAAGTCCCATTGTGGTATCTATACACTTTCCACCCTTTATGGCTGCAATTGAAGAACCGTTTCCTACATGGCAGGTAACTATCTTGGTTTCTTCCGCAGGTTTACCCAAAAGCTCTATAGCAACCTTGGAAACATAATTGTGGGAAGTACCATGGAAGCCGTAGCGGCGAACCATATGTTCCGTGTATGCTTCATACGGGAGAGCGTAAATGTATGCTTCTGCCGGCATAGTTTGATGAAATGCCGTATCGAAAACGGCAACCATGGGGACATCGGGCATTATTTCACGGCAAGCACGGATACCCATCATATTGGCGGGATTATGCAAGGGAGCCAGGTCGGTAATTGATTCAACGGTATTCATAACATCATCATCGATAATGACGGGCTGAGTAAACTTTTCGCCGCCATGAACAACACGATGTCCGACAGCATCGATTTCGCTCATGCTTTTGATAACGCCGTTTTCCTCATCGAGCATTGCATCAATGACGATACGAATAGCTTCAACATGGTCCTTAACGTCTTTAACGATTTCAAATCCTTTTTTCCCCATTGAAGGCTTATAAATAATGTTGGAATCCTTGATTCCGATTCTGTCTATCAAGCCCTTTGCGATAACGGATTTAGTATCTACGTCTATGAGCTGATACTTAAGAGAAGAACTGCCTGCATTAATAACAAGAATCTTCATAAAAAAACACCATCCTTTCGGTTTTGTCCACAGAATTACCTGTTTAAAATTACAAATGATTCTTCAAAAAAAGGTATTGACGAATCAACTCGTTTATATTATAACATGAGAAGCGAAACTTTTAAAGCGGTACGCAAAATATAAAATGAGGTTGAAGCAGTGAATTCAAAATGTGTGGGAATAGTTGCCGAATACAATCCGTTTCACAACGGACATGCTTATCAAATTCGTGAAGCAAAGCGATTAAGCGGAGCGGAATACGCAATAGTTTGCATGAGTGCAAGCTTTGTTCAGCGCGGAGAATGTGCGTGCATGGATAAGTTTACACGTGCTGCATGGGCGTTACACGGCGGAGCAGACATGGTAATTGAGCTGCCCGACATTATTTCCTGCTCTTGCGCCGAAAGATTTGCCTATGGAGGCATAAAGATTCTGAATGCCACGGGACTGATTTCAGACATCTGCTTTGGGAGTGAGAGCGGCGATATAGATGCGCTTAAAGCAATAGCTTCTCTACAGCCCGACAAGCAAACGCTTAAAGAAAACTTAGACAGCGGTTTCTCATATCCGACTGCTGTCAGCAAAGCCATAGGTAAAGATAAATTCCTTTCGCCGAATGATACCCTTGGTGTTGAATATTTGAGAGCAATTAATAAAATCGCCCCCGATATCGGGGCTTATGCGGTAAAAAGAGTAGGAGCAAAGCATGACGAGCTTCATTCGGATAACGAGTTTGCTTCCGCTTCTGCGATACGAACCGATTTTAACTCCGGTAATTACTTAAATGCCGAAAAAGCTCTGCCGAAGTTTGTCTTTGAGACAATGATGGGCGATACAGATGATTCAATCTTGCCGTACTCAATGAAAAATCTGTCCGGCATACTTACCTATTCACTAAGAAAACTCGGTCCAAACGGAATAAGAAACCTTGCCGAAGTAGGTGAAGGGCTTGAAAACCTGATTTTTAACGTCGCAATGAATGCAGATAACGGAACGGATATTGCTCAGACAGTAAAAAGTAAACGATACACCCTTGCAAGGATACGGCGCATTATGGTAAATGCAATTCTCGGTTCAACTAACTACCTTCAGTCGCTTGCGCTATACGAGCCCGATTCACTTTATATCAGGGTTCTCGGTGTAAAAAACAAACTACTTCTTTCCGAACTCAATAAGGCTGCAACGCTTCCCGTATTGACCCGCAGTTCGGACACAAAAAAACTCTGTGAAAATGCAAGTAAGATATTTGAGCATACTCGTTTTGCTTCATCGGTAATGGCATTGGCTCACAACGGTAACAAAAAAGCAATCGACGAATTTTCCGGAGCATTAATTACAATTTAACTTCATATTGTCAACGCAAGCAGCATAACCTATCGTATGAAAACCGTATTGACCATACTATGTTTGCTGCTTTGCGTTTCGATCATAATGTTCAGCTCCGCTTCCATGAACGGAGCCGCTAATGGCTTTGAGCTTTTTATTTCCAATGTACTTCCGGCGTTATTTCCGTTTTTTTCCTGCGTTTCAATTTTGAAAGGATTAGATTTATTCAAATCTCGGAGTAAGAATGTTTCAGCTTCCGCATTAAAAATCTTTTTTATTTCCTGTTTATCAGGCTCACCGACAGGTTCGTTTCTGGTTGAGTCCGGTTTCGGCGGAGTAACGCCGACTTTGTCGTTAAACAAACGCAGTGCTTTATCTGCATTATGCAATCTTGCAAGTCCCATATTCATATTGGGAACGATATGTGTTAATATGCTGCATAACAGCAAGCTTGCACCTTTATTCATTTTATCGCATTACGGCTCCGCATTCATACTTCTTTTGATATGCTTACCTTCGCTTTCACATTCATCGTTCAATCAATCTTCCCGTTCCCTTGAAAAGAAAGATGTTTCATCCATTATAACCGATGCCATATCGGAATCTTCATTCACGATGTTAAAACTCGGAGGAACTTTAATACTTTTTTCATCGTTTATTTCGATTTTAAATGAATTACCTTTTATCCGTTTAATTCCGACACATATTAAGCCTTTGATTTTAGGATTGGTTGAAATTACCAACGGCATCAATCTTGCGGCAAGTTCCGCCCTACCCTTAAAAAAAATGTGTATTCTGATAACAGTTCTTCTTTCATCGGGAGGATTGTGCATTTTAGTACAGGCGTGCAGTATTGCAAAAACATCCGTGCCGATTTACTTATTGACAAAAATTATTCATGCGGTTCTTGCGGGGATAATCTGTTTTGCATTGTATCCGACATTTTCGCAATACACCAATCCTGTCTGGAATAACATAGATGAAAAACTAATCGTTTCACGTTTTTTCAGTTTAGGTACAATAGCACTTTGCGGATTTATAACTTCATGTTTTTCAAGTTTATTTTCAACTATTATCTCATCTAAAAAAACGAAACGCAAGTCTTTTACCGATTAGTTCAAAAAAAGTCAATGTAACACTCTGTGTGGCTACATTGACTTTAGTTGAATAAACTTTACAAAATACGACTATTCGAATTATGTGCGTTTAAACAGTTCACTTAATTTAGAGAATGGACCTTTATAGTCCCTGTCTTCTTCGGTATAGCTCTCCTCGTCGTCGCCGTATTCTTCGTTGTTGTTTGCGGATTCATAACGATTATTTTCGCTATTCGATAGTCCGCCCGTGGCATTTATATCGTTACGTGTTGTTATAACCGAATTCTCATAATTTTTCAAAGTTACCAAGAATCTGTCCAAAGTATCAACCGCTACGGCTTTTGCGTTATCACAAATATTCTTCGACCACAAAAGAGTTTCACGGTGAAGTTTATTCGCATTTTCTTCGGCAGTCTTTGTTATCTCGCTCTCGCTAACGAGTTCTTCGGCTTTAGCCTTTGCTTCCTCAATTATGCTTTCTGCATCACGCTTTGCCTGTTCAATCGTGCTTTCGTACATCGCATCGGCTTGCTTTCTGCGTTCGGCATAATATTGATCTGCTTCGTCCTTTTTCTGATATTCGTATTGCTTTGCTTCGTTGACAAGGTTTTTTGCGTAGTCCTCTACTCTTTGTTTGTATTCATCCGCAGACTCCACAATGTTGGTTTCTTGTCTTCTGGCATCTTCTACGATTTCATCAGCTTCACGTTCGGCTTCTTCTAAAATACTTTTTTCCTCGAGCAGAATGTTGTATGCTTTACGAACACTGTCCGGTAGACAGGTTTCTACATCGCCCACCAACGAAGTGATTTCTTTCAAGCTTACAATATGACCATCTTCCCTATTACCCCATAAGGGTGCGCTTTGGTTTTGGACGTAGTCGATTATCCTATCGAGTCGTTCTATAACAAACTGTTGCTGATTTGCTTCATTCGGGTTTTCCATTTTTAGTTCCTTTCTTTTCTGTAAATAGGATTGTTAGGATTGGGGACAACATCCTCAATACCGATATCAAGGGATATAAGCTGTCTGACAAGACTTGAGCTTACATGTGAATGCTCGGGTTTTGAAAGTAGATACATGGTCTCTATTTTATCATCAAGTTTATGATTGACAGCTTCAAGCATACGTTCGTAATCTACATCACTGCCGGTTCTGATTCCTCTGACAATGCAATCTGCACCGAGCATCCTTGCTTGTTTGACAAGCAAGCCGTCATAATGACATACCGTAACATTCGGAATACCGATAACCGCCTCTTTAATCAATTCCTCACTCTGCTCTACGGTAAACATTCTCGTCTGCTTACTGGGATTATAGAGTATTGAAACAAAGAGTTCATCAAAGTGTGCCGCCGCACGTTTTACTATATCAAGATGTCCTATTGTAAATGGGTCAAACGTTCCTGCGAATAGAGCCTTCATTGTTCGCCTCCTACATAGGTGATATACGTTACTCCGACCGAGCCATATCGTCTGGGCTTTCGAAATTCCAGAGAATATCTGATTTCTTCCGACAATGCCTGCGTATTTATAGGCTTATCCCATGCATGTTCAGCAATAATTATTGCACCGTTTTTCAATACTTTTCGATTCACAATCTCCGACAGAATTTCCTCGTATAACCCGGTGGAATACGGTGGGTCAATCAAAACAACCGAAAAACGTTCCCCTTCCACCCCGAGCTTATTTACAAGCATCTTCCAATCGCAGCAAAAAACTTTTGCATTATCGACAAAATCAAGCATTGCGATATTTTTTTCGATAAGCTTGACTGTCCTTTTTTCAATGTCGCAAAAAACGACTTTTGAAGCTCCTCTTGAAAGTGCTTCAAGCCCCAAACCGCCGCTGCCGGCAAACAGATCCAATACGGTTCGATTTTCAATATCGAACTGTATCATACCGAAAATCGCTTCTCTCACTCTGTCCAATGTCGGGCGTGTATTCTTTCCCTGCGGAGCCTCGAAAATTCTACCTCTTGCTTTACCGGCAATAATGCGCAAACTATTTCCCCCACTTTTTTCACAAGTATCATCCGTCAACTGATATTTTAGTATTAATTCATGAAATTTGCAAGCACAATAGCCTCAAAAGCTCATATATTAATCACAAACAATTCCGACGGTGTCACGATGCAATCCAGAGATCTGTCATGTTCTTCAAGCGGCAAGGATTCAAGGAGTTGAAAATCGAAACCCACGCCGACCGTATAGGCATCGTTTTTTTGCAGAAGTCTGTCGTAATAGCCACCGCCCTGTCCCAATCTTTGACCGTTGCGGGTAAAGCCGACTGCAGGGACGATGATCATATCAATTTGAGACACTTCTATTTCTGTCGAATCGGACTCATCAGGCTCCGATATTCCATATGCACCGACTTTAAAGCTTGTAGGCGTATTCGGAATAAGAATTCTCAAGCCGCCATCATCGATGCACAGCGGAAAAGCAATGCGTTTGCCGTTTAAACGTGCATAGCGAATGAGTTCACCCACATCAACTTCGCCTTTAGAGCACATATATGCAAGTATCGTATCGGATCTTTTAAACCTATCCAATTCGATAATTTTACCGCATATGCTTTTCGATGCAGCCATAGCCGCTTCTTTATCCTGTTCTCGGCGTTGCTTTCTTAAGGTTTTCCTAAGCTGCTGCTTTAGTTCCAAAATGTTGTCAGACATACTGAAAAATTAAAGTTCATCGAACACGATTTCGCCGTTGACAAGTGTCATGACGCATCTTGCACGGAAATCAAACGGATGACCATAGTAAACTGCTATATCGGCATCTTTGCCGATTTCCAAAGAACCGACTCTGTCTGCAATACCGACTATCTCGGCTGCGTTAATCGTTATTGATTCAAGTGCGGCTTTTTCGCTCAAACCTTCTCTCACTGCAAGCGCAGCGCATACGGGGAGGTACTGTTCGGGAATTACAGGGTGATCTGTCATCATGGCGAACTTAATGCCGTTTTCATAGAGCGTTCTCGGAGCGGTCATGCTGAGATTACGAAGTTCGACTTTACTTCTGTCCGAGAGCAACGGTCCGACTATAACGCCGGCATCAAGCTGTTTAAGGTCGTCCTTTATTTTGTTAATAATCAGATACCCCTCGGTAAAATGGTCAAGGGTTATTTTAAGATTAAATTCTTTTGCGATTCTGATCGCTGTCAGAATATCATCCGCACGGTGTACATGAATTTTCAGCGGAAGCTCACGACGTATGACCGGCAACATTGCTTCAAGTTTGAAATCGAACGCAGGCTTCTTCGATGCATCATCGCCTGCTTCGCGAATCTTCCTGTCATATTCCTTAGTCTCTATCAAGGTCTTTCTGAGTGTTGAAGCAATCGTCATACGGGTAAAGAAGGTCTTACTTCCCGAATAAACCCTTTTGGGGTTTTCGCCGAATGCAGCTTTCATGGCAATTGACTCATTAATCACCATATCCTCAACACGACTTCCCGCTGTTTTCATGGCGGCGAATTGACCACCTATTACATTTGCACTGCCCGGACCTGTTACAACGGTGGTAATGCCGTTCATTCTTGCTTCTTCGAAGCAGCGATCATACGGGTTGATTGCATCAATCGCCCTTAATTCGGGCGTTACCGGATTTGAATACTCGTTTCCATCATCGCCTTCAAACCCCATACCGTCCTCAAACATACCGATATGGCAATGCGCATCGACAATTCCCGGGATAAGTGTACAGCCGGAAACATTTATGTATTCCGCATCGTCATATTTCAGTTCTTCACCCATTGCAACGATTTTACCGTTTTCAATAGCGATATCACCGATAAACTCCTCACCTACAACGGGTATGATTTTTCCGTTTTTCAATACTTTCATAATAAACCTCCGATTTTATTTCAGTTATTTATAACAGCATTGATGTATTCAACTACATCGCTTGCAATTAACATTCTGTTTTTTAAAAGATTTACAGCTTCATCCGCAGAAGCACCCAGGATATACGCACCGGCACTTGCCGCATCAAAAGGTTCAAGCTGTTGTGCCAATAAAGCGGTGATTATTCCTGTAAGAACGTCTCCGCTTCCTCCTTTTGCAAGCCCGGGGTTGCCGCTTATATTGAACCTTATCTTACCGTTCGAAGTTGCGATAACTGTTGTAGCGGATTTTAAAACAACCGTACAGCCGTACTTAGATGCTGTCCGCAACGCATTTTTAACGGGATTTTCAATTACTTCCGAAACGCTACAACCGAGAAACCTTGACATTTCCAAGGGATGGGGTGTAATAATGCATTTATCATGCAACAAGCTTTTTTCTTCCGAATCCATGGTATTAATCGCATCGGCATCAATGACGCATGGTTTCTTACTGAGTAGCACCTGTTTTAACTTATTCTTTATTTTGTCATCATTTCCGCAGCCGCAACCGATGCCTATTGCCGTAGCCTTATCAAGTAATCGGTCTAATTCGCATTCATCGGTACTTAACATGATTTCCGGTCTATTGATAAATGCATCAGCTGCATCACTCGGTACAAGCACATTCACCAGCCCCGATCCTGCCGTCAAGGCGGCAGTCGAAGCCATTACCGCAGCACCTTTCATGCCCTTACTTCCGGCAATTATCAGACTTCTTCCGTATGTTCCCTTATTGGATACGAGTTTTCTGTCGGGAAGCAGAGACTTCACGAAAGAATTATCTATAAGCTTGCCTACGCTAAACGAACTCATGAGTTCGTCGTCCAAAAGTCCTATTTTGCATACAGTAATTTTTCCTACCGCTTCTCTTTCGCTTGTCAAAAGCATTCCCTGTTTAACAGCCTGAACGGTAATGGTTTCATCCGCACGAAAAACAGCTCCCATTACAGCTCCCGAGTCGCCGTTCATGCCCGACGGTATGTCTATTGAAATGCGATATGCATCAATACGATTTGCATAATTAATTGCTTCATAGCATTTTCCTGCTATTGCTCTGTTAAGACCTGTCCCGAACAAAGCATCGACAATGACATCTGCTCCGTCCATATCCGAAAGATTATCGGAAAAATCCAAACCGAATTTTAATGCAATTCGGTAATTTTCCAACGCATCGTTAGGTAGCCTGTTAAAATCGGAACAACGTATACCCACGCATTGACGACCGTTCAGAGCCAATATGCGCATAAGTGCAATCCCGTCACCGCCGTTATTACCGCTGCCTAAAAGAACAGCAACCTTGCCCGAGTGAGGTTCTATCGTCTTTGCAACCGCAAAGGCAACGTTTTCCATCAGTATAATGCTATTTATACCAACGCTGTTAATCAGATAATCGTCAATTCTACGAGCATTTTCATTAGTGACAACATACTCCATGCTGATTCAATCTCTCCATCTTATTGATACATCCGCCGACGATAAATTAATAATTGAATCCGACAAATCTCTAACCACAAGTCTGCCATACTCATCTATATTCAAAGCATGCGCATCAAACTTATCCGATGCTACCGGATAGACTGTAATGTTTTTTCCCAAAGTAACACACTTATCGGAAAATTCTTTTATTTGGAGTGATAAGGATTTTTCCTTTCTTTCCAAAATTTTGACGGCAATATTTCGGGATATGTCGTCCAAATCAAACCGACAATTGTAAAAATATTTTAATGAAGTCGTTGACACTTCAAGTTCTCCGCTTGGAGAATCGCAAACATTAATGCCTATTCCCACAACGGCATGCGGAATTTCATCTGTGGTATACACCAATTCGGTCATTATTCCGCAGACCTTTTTACCGCATATAAGAATGTCGTTAGGCCACTTTATTCCCGTTTTATGTTCACAATGAGAACCACTTCCGATAATCACATCATGAACCGCAAGTGCCGCCACAAGACTGATTGACGAAAAGGATGAAGGATCTAAATTATTCAGCGGAAAACATATGCTTAACAGTACAGCCTTATCCGTATTCAGCCAAACTCTGCTCATGCGTCCACGTCCATGTTGTTGAACATCCGCCCTGACAGCGGCGATGTACTCCCCTTTTCGACTAATCAATCTACGTTTCAACTCACTGTTGGTAGAGTCTATCGATTCCAAATGTTCAATTATCATCTTTGATTTTTTCTAATACCGATTTTATGCAGTCATAATCATAATTTCTCGCACTCAATCTTAAACCGACCCTTTTCAGACGTTCGGGCTCATCAAGAGACGCAAACTGTCTGTAGAACTTTTCCGCAACGGCAAGCGCATTCTGCATTTCGACTTCGTCGCTTACACTTTCCAATGCAGCATCAATGATTTCGTCGGGCACAAAATGTGATTCGAGCTGCTGTCTGAGTTTACGTCGGCTGACAGGTTTTGTATTCAATCTTGAATCCACAAAATTCTGCGCATAGTTTGTATCATTAACGAAACCGGCATTAGCAAGGCGGATAATTGTATTGCTTATTTCTACCTCCGAATAGTTACCCTCGTCAAGGTAATTTTCGATTTCACGTTGCGTTCTGTCCTTTGATGTTAAGTAGTCAAGAGCCGCATCATACGCCGAACGACCTTTTTTTATTTTCATCTTATATAATTCCTTTCATCGGTCAATCTTCTGAGCAGACGTTCCGATTTTAAATTATTTTGCCTATAGGTACTTCCGTCAACAAGGTGTATTTCCAGCGCATCCGAATGAACCTCGATTTTTCTGACAAGTACACCCGTAAAGAATCTTTTTTCATAAGAACCGAGTAGTGTATATTGCTTTATTCGCTCAAAAAATTCTGTAATCGAATCAAGTTCCGCACATGACTGAATGTAATCAAGTTTAGCACGGATTTGGCACATTCTCGCATTTTCTATTTTTAATTTCAATTTTCTTATTTTCTCAATTTCGAGTAGCGAAAGATTATCCAATACAGTTTTCAGGTAAGCTGAATCGAGATAAATGCTGCGCTCTATTTTCTCCAGTACTTCTCGCAGTTTTTCCCTTTCTTTGACAGAATAATCCACTACTTTATTGAACAACATTTCCCGTCTGTTGTCAACGGCAAAAGAGATAAGCTGTGTAACCGTACTCCAAAAATCACCGAATTTCGTTTCATAAAACACATTTGAGAACAAGCTTTTATAGATCGTACCTTTACTGTTGCACGGTTTTATAAAGCAGTCATCTTCTTTTAGATAAATCGGAACATCGGCATAGACTGTCAAGTTCGATTTACTATTTAAATCACATGCACGCATCCATAATCCGTTCATAACAAGAGGCGGAAATGTACCTTCCTCTCCGGGTTTTCTGCCGCAATACCGACGATTACTCAAAATATTCCGTATGGTTGACTCCGAGAAAGACAATCCACTTTCATCAAGCAACTTTAGCGTAATTTCACGATATGACATGCCTGATATGAACATTCCGAATACTTTTCTGACTATATCTGCCTCATATTCGTTTATCACGATTGTGCCGTCGGAATCACGCTTGTATCCGAGTGGAAAGTTTCCTGCATGCGGCTCTCTTTTTCTTAAATCATAAAAATGTCCGTATTCGTTTTCCCACAGAGGACCGATAGAATTATACTCCTTAATTCCACGCAAGATCAATTCTTCCGATACAAACAACGGCACATCGCTTATTGTAATAATTTCCACTCCCATATGTAATAAAGTCAACAGATGAGTTTTGGCAATAAGCGCACAACTGCCTAACATAGCTATGTTGACCGTGATTATCATATCAATCGAACGTGACATTACAGCACGCATCATGATATTAAGATTGGTTGAGTCCGCTCCCCCATCGCAAACTAAGCTTACCTCAAATTTCCTGTCAAAGCGATTGACAAGATCTAAGACTGCGGTATTATATTTGAGTTTTTCGGATTCGGAATTATATCTGTAATACGCATAACATCTTTTAGTTTCCGTATCATGATACCGCATATTAAAAATCTATTTCAAACTTATCAAAGAGAATGTTAAAATAGCACGGACCATAGTTCAAGTATTCCGTAAAAAACTCAACATTATCTTCGTCGGTCAGGCAATTACGACTGTCGTAAATGATTTTCGTACACGTATAGCCCAGTGCGTAATTAAAGAAATAATCGGGCATATTTATTGCATACTCGTTAATTATTTCATAATAGCTCTGTTGAGCAACCCCGAAACCTTCAAGATAGTTCATTATCTGCTCTTCGTTCCATGCATCGGTATTAATTTTCAGGCTGCAATAAGCAGGAATAAGGATGTTCAAAAGCGTACTTTCAAGTTGATACGCTTTGCAGGCGGGAGCATAGAAATCATCCGTATAATCGGCTATAAAGTTCTCGGACATTACCGCCCAACCCTCCGTATAACCGGTGGGTGCGAAAATCTGTTGTGTAAGTGTTAAGCCGGATAAATTTCTGAAATACTGAGTTTGGTATAAATGACCCGGGTAGCACTCATGTGCAAGCGTGAACAGAATCGAACTATCATCGGAAGAAGGATTCAGTAGAATCACATTGCGTGATGAATCATCATAGGCGGAAATGAGGTATGCCGCAGGACTGAAGTCATCCGCAACAGCTTTTGGAACGGAAATAAATTCGATTTTCTGTTCCGCAAGCGCAGGGTATTTATTTTGCATAACCTTTTTTAAATAGTCAATATCGTCCTGTGTATCACTTGTTGTTTTGTCGGAATAATAATAACGAACAATTTTCGAATCCGACTGCATAATTTCCATCAATTCGGCAAAAGTTTCATCACACATACTTTTAAGTCTTTGTTCGATAATATCTATATCATAGAAACATGCTCCGCTACTGCATATGCTGTTTTTAAAATACTCAAGCGATTCATCTCCACGCTGTGATGCGCCGACAAAATCGGAGCAACTGCCTCTTAGAGACTCCAGCGTATCAATCAATCTCGAATACGTCGGCAGTAGTGTTGACGTGATGTATGAGTTATTTGTTTCGATATAGTCATTTTTTTCTTCTTTGGATAGTGAAAAATCATTTTCCTTAATAAGCTGTTCAAAAAACTCAATCAGGAAAAATTTCTTCCCTTCATCAACATACTTTTGGCAAGTTTCGATAACCTGATCGAGAGCGTTTTCGGTCATAAACAAACCACGCTCTGCCTTTTGAATTTCGAACTGTATAATTTGGTTGATGTAGCGATCCGAATCCTGTAATAAAACAAGATAATTATCGATGTCTTCTTTAGAGTTAATTTCGTACATTGTAAGCATCAACGGGAGCATACTATGGTCGCCGTTCAATGTTTTCAGTGGTTCGTTATAGTAAAACGTATCACCCTCATCGATGGTTTTTTCAAGCAAAAGAATGAGGTTATCGTACGCAAGTTTATTGTATTGCGAAAGTGAATCGTAATCAATAGTTTCAAGTTCCTGTTTCAAAGATAGATTTTCTTCCAGTCCATCAAGGTACGACTCGTACGAAAAGTCACCCCATCCTCGTTCGATATCCGCTTCGTTAATTCCGAAAGATTCCGGGTTTTTCACATACTGATGGAACGTAAGTCCGTCCGACGTCACGGTGGAAACAAACAATTCCCTATCAAGTTCCGCAAACTCGATGTCAGCCGTCGAAACTTCGGAAGGGTCCTGTGTTGGGGACAAAGTAGGCTGTTGAGTTTCGGTAGGCTCAATTGTAGAATTGCCGTGATTTACATCACAAGCACAAAAGCTTAAAAGCATAATAAAAGCAAGTATTATGGAAACTATTCTTTTCATTTCTATCCTCCAAAGCATTCTGTATTATCATTATACATGACTTTTCTTTCCGTTGCAATATATTCAGCTTGTTTTAATTTTAGTTCCGAAACCGGGCACAATGTGCAATATTTGTTCTGACTATTTAAAAATAACCGCAATCCGAACAAAACTTCGAACTGCGGTTTTAAACTAAAATTGGAAATAGATAAACGGATTATATCCGCCTGCGACCAGTGAAGCGGTACTTAAAACGAGCGAAGCAAGAACTAAGGCGATATCGAGCCAATCTCTAAATGATTTTCCTTCGAACTTATCATAGAGTTTTTTCATGAGCGGAGTTGACGCAACTACGCCAATCAGCATCACGGGAAGGTAAGCCAGGAAAAATACCAATGCATCATGAGAAATCACACAAGTTCCGCTAAACAGAGAAGCTATGAAAGCACCCAATTCCTTCATATCCGTAAAGTAGAACAGAGTCCATGAGAAAATCACCAAGATCAAAGCGTAAGCATGTTGAAGCCATGCAGGCAACTTTTTTAGAAATTTCAGCAAAAAAACTTTTTCCAGACACAGCCAGAAAGCAAAGAACACGCCCCACAGCACAAAGTTCCAACTTGCACCATGCCAAAGACCCGTAAGCGTCCAGACAATTGCGATATTCAATAGATGACGTGCCTTAGGGACTTTATTTCCGCCAAGCGGATAATAAACATATTCCCTGAACCAACTTCCCAACGAGATATGCCATCTGCGCCAGAACTCCGTTGCACTTTTTGAAATATAGGGATAATCGAAGTTTTTAATGAACTCGAAACCGAACATTCTGCCAAGACCTATTGCCATTTCGGAATAACCGCAGAAATCGAAATAAATCTGAAGTGCGTATGCGATGATTCCGATCCATGATCCGAGGACACCGTTCGTTGCGGAAGTAACGCTGAGTTCACGCCAAAGCGCAGCCATTTGATTTGCAATCAAAACCTTTTTTGCAAGACCTACGGCAAACGTTTTAATACCTCTGCTAAACTGGTCAATATTTTCCCTTCTGTTCACAAGAGCATCCGCAACATCCTTATACTGGACAATCGGACCTGCAATAAGCTGTGGGAACAGTGAAATATAAGTTCCGAAATAAAGTGGGTTCTTCTGGGCTTTTGTCTGCTCCTTGTATACATCGATAACATAACTCATTGCCTGGAATGTATAGAATGATATTCCTATCGGTAAAGGAATGACAGGTGTTGCGAAGCTATCCAAAAAAGGAAAGATCGATTTCAGAGTTGAAACGACAAAGCCCGTATACTTAAACACACCCAACAAGCCTACATTGACTATTACAGATATGACAAGGATGTTTTTACATTTTCTTTTATAATCTCTATTTTTTTCAATAATCAAACCGAACAGGTAATTGATAAAAATAGAGAAAAGCATCAAAAGAACGTAAACAGGCTCACCCCAGCCGTAGAAACCGATGCTGAAGATGAGCAAGACGATGTTGCGGTAAGTCCTATTGGGGACGGCGTAATAAACGACGATTACCGCAACAAGGAATATAAACATGAAGAGAAGCGTTGAAAAAACCATCAGCCAATCTTATCCTTCATTATGCTCATTAAATCCGAATAGTTATCGTTAACGATGTAGTAACAATAGTTACCGATTTTGACGACGGAAGTTTTGTTAAGTTTTGAAGCTTCCGTCTGGCTGTAATTTTCACAAAGTCTTATCTGGTCCGTGATTCTCGTAGTGAGAATATTGTAGAGCGTATCGAGATATTCCTCATCGGAAACTTCGAAGATAGCGATTTCATCGGCGTTTATCGATGAATTTTCCGAAACATAGAAAGCAGCCTGTTTGATTTTTTCCAAATCAATTCCGTAAATTTCGTACATATCTCTTTCGCTCACGGAAACCATCGTATCGAATTTTCCCGTAGCGATAAGCTCATTATAGACCTCATTAACGTCTGCCTGTTTAGCTGTTGTAGTACCCGAGCAGGCGCACAAAGTCAAAGTCAGCATTGCAATCACAAGTGCAAAAATCTTTTTCATAAAACAAATACCTCTTTTCTGTTAATAATTACCTTCAAATACCGGGTGTGAAATTCCTTCAATTTCTCTTGCGGCAACACTTCTTAATACCTGTGCCCATACCTCATATGCCGCATAGGTTTGATGTACATACTTATCACTGCTGTACTCATCAGGTACAAAGCCTTCTTCGTCAATCAAATGGCTTGCCAAATTAATAAAGGTAATCTCATTTGCATTACATATCTCGGCAAGACCGCAATTAAGCGCAAGCAGATTTTTATTATTCAGCTTTTCCCTCTCACTGCCCTTGTACATATACATCGCACTCATTATATAAATCTTTAAATCCTGCGAACCTGTCTTTGCCTTAATACGATTTATAAGTTCGGTGCAATTATCGAGTGTACCGTCTACACCGTAAATGCTTATGTCATTAACACCGAAACAGATGAAAACCTTCTTTGCATTCATAAGTACAAGTGCATCTTCTACTGAGTGCTTTTCTCCTGCAAAACGTGGATGAACGCTGTCTTCGGTAACGGGCTCAAGCGCATGACCGTAGCCGTAGCTTCCCTCACAGAAGAATCTTGTATTTCCGAAGAACTTCGGATTCTCCTTTTCGAGCATAATGTTATTATAGTTTTTCCAACCGAGAACGATTGAATCACCTACAAAGCATGCATCGAAAAACCACTCTTCACATTCCTCCTCTGAACAGCCGTACAGTTCTATCGGCATTGTAAAACGTACCGGCAAACCGTTCTCATCGACCATACGATAAGAAGAAGGAATTTCGGCATTTTGAGTTGGTAATTCGTCATCGATTTCGGGAGTTGCAGTCTCTTTATTCTGCGCATCGATATTAGCCGTTGCAATCGGTGCGGGTGTAGCGGTAGCATCCACTGTCAGAGTATTTAACGATTCGTCTGTCAAAGAAGGAGAATCCGTGTAATTCCCCTCATTTGCACAGCCCCAAATTCCCGAAACGGATATCAGCATAATAAAAATTAATGTCAGACAAAAGAATTTTTTCATTTTTCCCCTTTCCTTAACATAGCATTTCATTTCTTCGTAGCATTACACCACATGCCGACTTTATTTTAACACCTAAGTTCTATTCTGTCAAATACTGTTTACAAACGATAGCAAGAACATTCAATTAAGCGTTTTACAATATACGCATTACCTTTTTATTGCACACAGACCAAATAATGTGTGTTGTTTTTTTTGACTTTGTTCGATACAATTATTTGATAAAAAAATCAAACATGACTGTTTATCAGCGAACAGTCTGAAGAGGTACTATTTTGGAATCGAAATTATACGAAAACATACCCATCATTCCTCTGAGAGGATTAGTAATGTTTCCGTTTACCATTGCCAGTTTTGATGTAGGTCGTGACAAAAGCATAGCCGCAATCGAACACGCACAAAGCGGCGAACGCCTCATATTCGTTTCGGCACAGAAAGATCATAGACTGAGTGAGATAAGCCGTGACAACATTTATAACATCGGTTGTTTATGCAGAATAAAATCCGTCTCCCGACTTATGGGAGATACCGTTCAAGTAACCATGGAAGGAATCTCAAGGGCAAAACTTGAACGATTTATTCAGTATAGCGATTATATTGCCGCCGATTTAGTTTTATTTGACGAAACCAAGGACATTGACAAAGCACTTGCATTACGTCCTTCAATCATGAAGAAGGTAACCGAGCTTGCCGCCGCATCTACACGTCCCGGTATACAGGAAACATTGAACATAATAGAAAAGGTCGTACAAACCCACGACTACATGTTCAAGGCTGCCAACTTAATTATTCTCAAGTCAATTGAGAGACAGCAATACATCGAATGTGAGGATTTTGAGCAGCAATGCGTCATGCTGATTGAAATAATCAATCGAGAGATTGAATTGGCGGAACTATCCAAACGAATCGATCAGCGTGTTAAAGAGCAAATCGATAAGAATCAAAAAGAATACGTTTTACGAGAAAAGATACGTGCAATCAGGGCAGAACTCGGTGAAAACGACCAACAGGAGGCGGATGATTTTCGCAAACGTCTTTCCGAGAAGGAATTCCCTGCCGACGTCAAATCGAGACTTGAAACCGAAATAGCGAGATTTGCTTCGTTGCCCACGGGTTCGCATGAAGCACCGTCTCTTAGAACGTTTATAGATTGTATGCTTGATTTACCTTATACCGAACAGAGTGAGGATAATCTTGACATCGATAATGCCCGCAAAATTCTCGATGCGGATCATTACGGACTGACCAAAGTTAAGGAGCGAATCATCGAATATCTTGCCGTAGGAAAACTGACGGGAAAGGTAAACGGACAAATAATTTGTTTTGCAGGACCTCCGGGTGTCGGAAAGACGTCCGTTTCAGCTTCCATCGCTGCGGCACTGGGTCGAAAATTTGTCCGAATGAGCCTTGGCGGAATTAGGGACGAGGCTGAAATCAGAGGTCACAGAAAGACATATGTCGGGGCTATGCCGGGCAGAATAATCTCTGCCATGCGCCAGGCAGGTACGATTAATCCCGTGATATTATTGGATGAAATCGACAAATTATCCAAGGATTACAACGGCGATCCCGCTTCGGCGATACTCGAGGTATTGGACAGCGCACAGAACTTTGCGTTCAGGGATCATTTCTTGGAAGTTCCCTATGACTTATCAAAAGTCATGTTTATAACAACGGCAAATGATCTATCGACCGTACCCCGTCCGCTGCTTGACAGGATGGAGGTAATCGAAATACCGGGGTATCTTGCCACGGAAAAAGCTCAAATTGCAATTAGACATTTGATTCCAAAAGAGCTTGAGAAGCACGGATTAAAGAAAAGCTCCGTTATCTTCCCCGCCGAGTCAGTAGACGAAATAATTGACGGCTATACAAGGGAAGCGGGAGTTCGAACCCTTGACCGAACCATTGCCGCCGTTTGCCGTAAAGCGGCATGTGACATAGCAGACGGAAAAAAGAGGATTAAAATATCCCACAACAGACTGCACGAATATCTTGGAATGCCCAAATTCACGCACAGTGATACAAATGCCGAAAACGAGATAGGTGTTGTTAACGGTCTGGCATGGACGAGTGTTGGTGGAGAAACGCTTCAGGTAGAAGTTGCCGTTCTCAAAGGCAGCGGACAACTTCAATTGACGGGAAAGCTCGGCGATGTTATGCAGGAAAGTGCAAAGGCAGCCGTAACTTGCATCCGCACTCGATGTGAAAAGTTTGGTTTTGCGCCCGATTTTAATCAAAGCATAGACCTACACATTCATGTACCCGAAGGTGCGGTTCCGAAAGACGGTCCGTCCGCAGGTATAGCGATATTGACGGCTGTTACCAGTGCTTTGACCGGAATACCCGTGAAATCGAATCTTGCTATGACGGGTGAGATTACCATTCGAGGCAGGGTTCTTCCTATCGGCGGATTACGTGAAAAGCTTCTTGCTGCCGTTACAGCGGGCATTACCACTGTAATTCTTCCGAAGAAGAATCAAAATTCCGTTTCGGAAGTTCCTTCCGATATTGTTGACAAGCTGAATATCATTTATGTAAGTACAGCCGATGAGGTGCTTGAACACGCACTCGTTCGCCAACCGCTTTCACAGCCTGTCATGCTTTCTCAAAACACCGAAATTGTCGGGGCTCCGGCTTAATTATCTGATTTTGAGGCAAAATAACCGAGGCAGAGCGACTCTGCCTCTTTTTCGGTTGCGCTAATATATCCGAGTAAAGTAGTTGGAATTGCTTGACTAAATCACAGTAATGTGCTATGATTTAGTAACAGAAAACAGCGGAGGCAAGCAGATGAAGCTATCCACCAAAGGAAGATACGGCATAAAAGCCATGGTAGATTTGGCAATAGGCTATGACAGGGGAGACAGACTATCCACCGCCCAGCTTGCCGATAAGCAGGGAATAAGTGCGTCATACCTTGAGCAGCTTATAGGTTCTCTACGCAAAGCAAAACTTGTTTGTGCCGCACGAGGGGCACAAGGCGGGTATGTACTTTCACGGGCACCTGAACAGATAAGTGTAGGCGACGTGCTGAAAGCCCTGGAGGGGACAACAGCACTTATAGATTGCGTAAGCACTGACGGAACGGATTGTACGAATGTATGTTCATGTTCCGCAAGACCGTTATGGTTAAAGCTCCAGCGCAAAATAGACGATGTACTGGACTCAACCACTATTCGTGATATGGCAAATGATTATGTTGCGCAAGCAGAAAGGATGAATTAAACAAAATGAAAAGAGTTTATATGGACAATGCCGCAACCACATCAATGAGAAGCGATGTACTGGAAGCAATGATGCCGTATTTAACCGACATGTACGGTAATCCATCGAGTATTTATTATTTTGGTCAGGAAGCACACAGTGCAATTGAGAATGCACGTCACCAAGTTGCAAAAGCCATAGGTGCGGAAGACAACGAAATTATCTTTACCGGCTGCGGTACGGAAGCGGATAATATGGCACTTAAAGGTATTGCGGAGAGATATTCAAAAAAAGGTAAACATATCATAACATCGTCCGTAGAGCATCATGCGATTTTGCATACCTGTGAATATCTTGAAAAGCACGGATTCGAAGTTACCTATTTACCCGTTGATGAATTCGGCAGAGTTAATGCGCAACAGGTGAAAGATGCAATAAGAGACGATACGATTCTTGTAAGCATTATGTTCGGAAACAACGAAGTGGGAACGATAATGCCCATTGCCGAGATAGGAGCGGTTTGCCGTGAAAAGGGTGTATTTTTCCACACGGATGCAGTTCAGGCTATCGGACATGTCAAGGTTGACGTTAAAAATATGAATATCGATTTACTGTCGCTTTCGGCTCACAAATTCCACGGACCCAAAGGTGTCGGTGCGCTATATGTCAGAAAAGGCATAGTTGTACCTCCCCTGCTTCATGGCGGAGCGCAAGAGCGCAGAAAACGTGCCGGAACGGAAACGTTGCAGGAATTGTCGGTTTGGGCAAAGCAATAGAAATCGCATGTGCCGATATAGATTCAACGGCAAGTCAAATAGCTCATCTTCGCAATAAGCTCATAACCGAGATTCCCAAGCTCATTCCGGAAGTGAAGTTAAACGGTCATCCTACCGAGAGATTACCGGGCAATGTTAATTTTTCAATCAAATACATTGAGGGCGAATCCATACTTCTGATGTTGGATTTGAACGGAATAGCAGCATCCAGCGGTTCGGCATGTACCAGCGGTTCACTCGACCCCTCACATGTATTGCTTGCTATGGGCTTACCCCACGAAACCGCACACGGCTCGGTCAGATTGACGTTGAGCGATGAAACGACGGAAGACGATGTTGACTATGTACTTGAAGTTTTACCCACTATAGTAAAGAAACTTCGTCAAATGTCACCACTTTATAAGAACTGAAACGGAGGTAATTGTTATGTATACAAAAAAGGTAATGGATCATTTTTCCAATCCTCGCAACATGGGTGAAGTTGAAGGCGCAAACGGAGTCGGCATGGTAGGAAACGCAAAATGCGGTGACATCATGCAGATGTTTTTAAAGGTCAATGATGACGGCATAATCGAAGATGTTGGATTTAAGACATTCGGCTGTGGTGCGGCTGTAGCAACAAGCAGTATGGCAACGGAATTGATAAAAGGCAAGAGTATCGACGATGCACTCAAGCTCACAAATTCGGCTGTTGTTGAAGCACTTGAGGGACTTCCCCCCCAGAAGCTCCATTGTTCCGTGCTTGCGGAGGAAGCGGTGAAAGCAGCCATAGATAATTATCGTGCCCGTAAAAACGGAGAGACCGATTGCGAATGTAATTGCGTCAATTGCGACCATGACGAACACGAGACCGCAAACGAAGATGAATAAGTTTTTAATGAATCGGCATTTAATGCCGATTCAATAGTTTTTTATTGAAGTATTGTCGCACTATGTTAGAATTCAGACCTATTACCCCCGAAATGTTGCAGGCTACGGACAAGGAAAAATCAACGCTGAAGATCAGGCTATGCGACTATGCCCCCGGCTGCATGATTTTATGGGGAGAATCGTTTAATATGCTCGGCTGTGTAAAGGACGGCACATTGTACTGCATATCTTCAAAGGAACCTGACTCCGAACCCGAAGGATTTTATTACACCTTACCGATTTACACTGACTCGCTCGATGATTCCTTGGAAATAATCGGATATGATTCGCAGCAGGTTCACCGTCCTCTTAAGTTCTGTTGCATTCCCGAAGAATACATCGAGACATTAACCGGGCATTTCGGAAAACCCAAGTCAATTGATTTTGACAGCACATGGTCCGATTATCTGTATCCTTACGATAACTTTTGTTACTATAAAGGGAAAGCATTACATGGGCAGAGGAATCATGTTAATCGTTTTACAAAGGACTACCCCGACTACAGATTCGAACCGATGGATTCATCCAATATTCATCTTGCAAGGGAGTTCATGATAAACAACAGAGTTGCATTTGACAAAGACGATGAGTACGCCGAAATGGAACTTCAAAATTTGAATAAATTTTTTGATGCATATCCGATTTTGGATTTATCGGGCGGTTTGCTATTTGCCGACAATAAGCTTCTGGGGTACACCATAGGAGAAGCAATCGATGATACCTTGCATATCCATGTTGAAAAAGCATTGGCGAAGTACACGGGAGCATATCAAACGCTGGCAATGTGTTTTGCCAAATACATGAAGAACGATAAATTAATTTATATAAACCGTCAGGACGATGCCGGTGACGAGGGTTTACGAAAATCGAAGCAAGGGTATAGACCTTGTAAAATGCTTGATAAATACATCATCACATTTTGATAATTCTTTTCAATACGTTACTGTTTGTTATAAAAAACTGTCTCGAAAATCAAAAATTCGAGACAGTTTTTCAATTCAATCAGTTAAGCTGCATGAAATTCGGCATTTGCCTCTTTTTCAAGTACGGTATAAGCAATCTTACCGACAAGGGTTTTGGGAAGTTCCTCACGGAATTCGATGTCGTAAGGCATTGCATATTTAGCTATATGAAGCTTACAATATTTGAGGATATCGTCTTTCAAATCCTCCGACGGTGTAAATCCGTCTTTGAGTACAACGTATGCTTTAACCTTCTGCATTTTGTACTCATCCTTTACGCCGATAACGCAGCTCATTTGAACAGCCTCATGAGCATCGATTATGTTTTCGAGCTGAGACGGATAGACATTGTAGCCGCTGGTAATAATCATGCGCTTGATTCTTTGCTTGAAGTAGATAAAGCCTTCGCTGTCCATATAGCCCAAGTCGCCCGTATGCAACCAAGTATAACCATCTTCGTGAACACGGAGGGTATTTTTATTTTCCTGCTCATGATTGAAATATCCAACCATAACAGAAGGACCTCTCAGGCAGATTTCACCAAGCTGACCATAAGGAACCGTATCGTTTGTTCCAACGGCACAGATGGTATAGTAGGTATCGGGATACGGGAAGCCGATACTACCTTCACGTTCCTGATTATAAGGTGTTAAGCAACTGGCTGTAACGCACTCGGTTGTACCATAGCCTTCTCTTACATGTATTGTTGCACCATGTGACTCCAAGAAGGCATCAAATCTCTTTTTAAGCTCAACCGAAAGTGAATCTCCACCGGAGAAAACGCCCTGAAGGTAATCAAGCTTTTCGCCGTCTAAATAGCTGTTTCTCGTAATAGCTTCAAGCAGTGTGGGAACACCTGCGATAAAGTTCGGTTTCTCCTTTTTAATCAATTCCGAATATGACTTAGCATTAAACTGGGGAACGAGGATGCTTGTACCACCTGCTTCAAGCATAGTATGGATGCAAACACCAAGACCGAATCCATGGAAAATCGGCATGGCGGCAAGCATACGTTTATGCCTTACGGTAACGTGGCACATAGCCTCGGTTTGCATACCCAAAGCATTAAAGTTCAAACTGCTGAGCTGGATAGCCTTGGTAACACCCGTTGTTCCGCCGGAGAAAAGGATAACAGCCACGTCATTTGCGCTCATCTTCACAAGCTTCGATGCTAAATCTACATTCTTTCCGCCGTTGATAAAACGATTCCACATAACGAGTTTTGCATCGGTTTTATCGACCTTATTCTTTTTCCTGTTCATGAACTTGAACAATGAACTTTTTACGACACCGAGTTCATCGGCAGCGGAAGTGATGATGACCTTATCCAGCGCATATTCCTTTTCAACCTCTGAAATTTTAGAATAGAACTGGTCAAGTGTAACGATTATCTTGCTGTTGACTTCGTTCAGATAATAAACGATCTCCTTGACGGCAGACAGAGGATGAATCATGCTTGCAATTGCACCTATGCGATTCAAAGCATACATCATGTAAACTGCCTGTGGAACATTAGGCATACAAATAGTTACGACATCACCTTTTGAAACTCCGAGTGCGACAAAACCTGCCGCAGCGGCGTCTATCTTTTCGGTAAGCGTTTTATACGAAAAGTTCTTGCCCATGTATGACAGAGCGGGATAATCGTTTTCCTTTTCCGCCGTAGCAAAAACAGCGTCGCTTATGCTTCCCTGCGGATAAGAAAGATGAAACGGAACATCACCATAGCCTTCCAGCCATGGTGCGTTCGGTTCGGACTTATTAAATTTAGTTTCCATTACAAATCCTTTCGACAAATTAATTAATTCTGCTCGACAGGATTGGCTATAGGCAAATCAAGTACTTCGGGATTCGAGAGTATTTTTTTAAGCAAAGTAATACTTTTTGCAAAATAAATACCGTCCGCAATTCTTTCGTCAACCGTAAGTCCCAATCTCAAGGCATCTCTCATTTCGAAGTTACCGTCGCCATCAAAAAACGGATGTAAATGTTTTTCATCAATAATAGCAAATAAAGAATTGTTTCCGTAATTTGTTAAGTGATGATAACTTGCATGCATTTTGATACTGCCCAGATTGCTTACAAAAACGCTTGAATTATACGGATCATCCTTTGAAAGACTTGAAGGAACCGAGCCGTAGTAGTCGAGCAAACGCAAAATACCGGTTACGATTCTCAGTAACCATCTCGGGAGCTTGGTCAGCACATCCATTGCATCGGTCGCACCGTCCTGCTTATCATGCTTACGGACGGATGTTACAATTTTTTCGACTTGGTCATGGATTTGTGCTATAGGAGCTCCACCGTTTTTGTCAATGTCAAGAATCGCAAGCACTTCAAAAGCATTATCCTCGAATTTCTTTTTAACAACGAACGATATGCTCAAAGCCTTACGTTCGTAAAGACGATGCCCTGAAATAAACCAATTCAATTTCGGTCTGAGTGCTATTGTCTTAACAATGGCGGCACAGATGACATGGAAGATAGTGTACTTAAACGACGGATTTGACGCATTAAGCTTTTCAACATATTTGTTTACTTCGGTCAAATCAATAAGTTCACTCATGCACGCTTCATTGTCACACCTGTTCGGCAAAAGATACGGCATAAATTTATGCATGGAATCCGCATCCCTGATAAGGTATGCGTCTTTCCTGTCACCAAAGCGACGTTTACGCTCATTATCGGATGATTTCTTTTCTTTATTCATTTCCCCCCTCGCAAAGGATAATTAAATTAGTCTTTTATCAAGCCTGTATCCTTTGTTCCGATTTATTTTATCCCCCATGGCTTAATTTGTCAAATGCTTATTTAGAAATATATGAATTTTTCTCAAAAAACCTTCCGATGAAAAAAATTAAAATATAACTTGCAAACAAATTGATAATTGAATATAATGAAATTGAATTATTGGCACAACGCAATTGATGAGATAGGATTCATCAGAAGGAGGAAGAATTGAAGTTTAAATTATCAAAAGGTATTACCGCAATATTTCTTGCAATGGTATGTGTTTTTTCGCTGATAAAGGTAGATATGCAGTCAATTGATGCGGAAAATGCAACCCATCCTCAGGCGGAGATAACCGTAATGTCAAACCCCGCTCACATGACTGCGGAAGGTGA
>CAYPXV010000007.1:0-30871 GCA_964414925.1 uncultured Clostridium sp.
TAAACATCTTCATTAATGATTATATCCCCGATGGTATCGCGCTCAATGCCGAGGTTCATTATCGCACCGAGAATATCCCTGTGGGTTAATTTCTCGGAATATTTTTTTGACGTAGGTACTGCTTTAAGACATACAATAGGAAAAGATTCCCTGTCGATATCATTGCCAAAACCGACCATCATTCTTTCGCAATTGTCCGTTCCGCCGAATAAAATATAATTAATATGCCCCAATTCCTTTTCACTGTACTTGAATATGTTTTGTTCAAGTAAGCCCATGAAAGGAGTAAAGGTTGATATGCCCGTCCGATACGCTCTTTCGGCAAGCTCTATCAACCTTTTTTTGAAGATTTCTTCGTTATTGCTCAAATTCCAATGTCTCCAAATTAAAATACTTTATTACTACCTCATCATCGTCGGAACCCCAATAATGCATTTCCAATCGGTTGTTATCGGCATTCACAGTGTATTCAATCAACGGGCCGTATTCTCCGGTATCAAGTTCCCTGAATCGTTGGTCATCAATAGTGAAGCTGTCCTTTAATTCAAATTCACAGTCACAGAAGAACTTCATATCATCGTATGCGTAGCCGTGTGATTCACGTTCGGCACTCGTTACTCCGAAGTAACTCAACAATCCGTACATATCCCATGTTGGGTCTGCAAAAAACCATTGTCCGTCATAGAAAAATACAGTCCATTCATGATGCCCGATACCTCCTTCGCAGCTTGTGGTAAATGCTTCAACACCGATATGATTGAGTAAAAACGCATATGCCCTTGCGTAACACCAGCATACACCCTGTTCGCTGCTGAGTGCATCGTATGTATGATTCATGTATTCATCTTCGGATAAATACTTGATTTCGCCCTTGAAATAATCCTGTGATGAATAACTGTAATTCATATTTGTACATATATCCCAATAAAGGGAAATCATACGAGTAAGGATATTTGCTTTTGGCATATTCGCCTCGCTTACCGCATCAAGCTTTTTTAATACGATATCTTCAAATTCGTTAAGCAATTTAAAATGTTCACTCCTGTTTGCCGTATAATCCCATGTTATTGTTTTACCGCTTACGGTAAGTGCATCGTCTCTGACATCAGCATAAAAGACAGGAAAACACGAGTCGATAAGCTGTGTCAGATGGTTTATTTCCCCGTCCGATTCAATGCTTACTTCGGTTTCGTATTTTTCAAATGCTTCTACTATTTTTTCGTATGCTTCTATCTCCGCTCCGTTAAGCCTTGAATAAATTACATTCGGAATTATGCTGTAGTCTATCCTGTACTCGTAACTTTCAAGTTCCGCATACGGAGTTGGACTCTCATCCTCATTTGCATCCTCGGTAGGAGTGGGAATGAACGGTGAAGTTTTATTCCCCTCGGAGGAACATCCTACTATTGTTGTGAGCAATACGTATATGATTAGTATAACAATAATTATTTTCAGTGTTGTTTTTTTCATCTTCTTTTACCTATTTTAAGTTTATTTGAATATCCACCAGATGCTCTCGTTTGAAACCGCAAGATTCATCTTTGCCTGCATTTTTAGCGAGGCGGTGTTTGTAACGTATACATGACCGTAGGGCATCCAACCTTTTTCAAGCTGGTAGTTTTGGAAGAACGATTCAAGCTCTGTACCTATGCCTCTGCGTCTGTATTCGGGAAGGACTTCAAGCATACCCGAGCTGCCGTCGCTGTGTAAACCTATAAACGCTGCCAGTTTACCGTCAATGATAGCTCCGAACATCTTTCCTTCCTTGATTAAATTTCGAACATGCTCAATGTCATCCTCCAATGCATAATGCTCTATGACAAATTCCGCCTCTGTTATCATTAACGGGCGAATAGCGCAGTTGTTCTTCAATTCTGCGGGCTTTCTCGAAGAAAGACAGTATTGCAGACATTCACCGTCAACGGTGAAGTCGGGTCTGAATTCTATCATTGCATCGTGTGCTGCTTTACCGTGACATACGCAGCAGTCTATGTCGCTTAATGTGCTAAGTGCCGTAAGCCCCGCTTCCTTCTTAGAACACCAAAGCATATGAATACCGCAGCTGTGTGAAATTAAAATGGCGTCATTGGCACAGTAATTCAGTTCGGAAACGTTCTCTCTGCGAAATGCTTCAAGCATATCGACCGTCAATGCTCCCAGTGAACGCAATTTATGCATCGCCTGAGAAACCATGCTCATAAAGGCTTTCATGGTTACGGTATTATCTCCTCTGCCCAGTCGTCCGCTCTGCATGTAATTTTTCAGTGCCGTAAAGCTGGCATCGCTCATATAATGCTCTATGCGACAGGCGTCGGAATAAGCGGTGGTGCAGTCAACACCCAGCTCAACAAGGAAGTTGGATAAAAGTATGTGCCTTTCGTAAATGCCCTTTGCTATCTTCATTCCCTCATGTGTCAACTCTATAAACCCAAAATCATTTATTCGTATGAGCTTGTTAGCGATGAGTTTTTTTATCGCAGAACTTACACTGGGCTTACTTACGGATAACTGGTTCGCTATGTCTACCGAACGTATATGTCCGCTCTTTTCGTGCAAAATCAATATAGCTTCAAGGTAATCCTCGGATGATTGATGTAATTTCATTGTAGTCCTCCCATTTATTTATCTTGCTAATTCGGTATAAATTCCTACCGCCGTCTCTATTATTTCATCGGGGAAATCAAATTCAAGCGTATGCAGCGGCGGATGTGTAATACCGTCACCGATATAAAATAATACCCCTTTGGTTATTTTATTGTAATAGCCGAAATCTTCGCTACTTCTGAACGGCTCGTCCCAACGCTCAATTGGAATATTCAATGTTTTGCAACATTCTCTCACTTTTTGAGAACATTCGCCGTCATTCACCGTCTCGGGAAATGTCTCCCTGTATTCATATTCCAAATCAAGCATATGTATCTTACATATTTCTTCGGCATTTGCAAGTAATTTATCAAGCAATAATCTCAGCTCGGACTCATGCTCCGCACGAGCTGTCAGCAACAGTTTTCCGCTGCCCGCTCCCGTTCCGAATGCTTCGCTTCCGATATTGATGCCGATAACGCTACACATAACCATGCCCTTGTAATCGGTTTTATTCGTTATTTCGGGAATCTTAAGCACCAGCTCCGATATGCCGAATGCAGGATTTATTCCCTTTTCGGGCTGTGAAGCGTGAGAACTCTTTCCTATGAAGTTCATGATAATCCCGGTGGATGAGCATGCTGAGACTTCCGTGTGAACCATGACAGCTCCCAAAGGGAAACCCGGCATATTGTGAAATCCGTAGATTTCATCAATATGTTCCTTTTTTATAAATTCACAACATTCCTTTGCACCTTCGCCGTTTTCTTCCGAATGTTGAAACAAAAAGAAAATATCGTTTTCGCTTCCCGTTTTTGAAATGTTGACGGCAAATGCCGCAAGCGCAGCACAGTGTCCATCGTGCCCGCATTTATGTGATATGCCGCTGTTACGAGAATGATAGGGGAGGGTGTCCGATTCCGATATCGGAAGTGCATCCATGTCCGCACGAAAGGCAATGCGCTTTTTCGCTTTGCCAGTTCGATATACAGCATAAAAATAATTGCCCATGTCGTTTATCTCAAGAGTGCTGTTCGATTCCAAATACTTTATTAATGTATCGATTGTAGCTCTTTCATTGCCCGATAGGCACGGATATTTATGAAGTTCATGACGCAAATTTATCGCCGAATCCAATATAGCTTTATCCATATCAAATGTTACCGTTTTCTTTCAATAAGCAATACAATGTTTGTTGACAATTCATTGCTTTCAGCGTGCTAATTGCTGTCTCAAGCGCAGCTTTCTTCGTGTTCGACGACAATTCGCCGAGCTTTGCCCGTATCAGAATATTTTTCGGAGTGTGCGTTAAATCAACAAATTCCATAAGCTGAGTTTTGTATCCGCAGGCGGTCAGCAATTTCGCTCTTATTCCGTCCGTTATTAACGAACAAGCTCTTTCTCTTAATATGCCGTCATCGTCAAATATGGGTATTTTCCCGAAATCCGCATTCTTGTTAAGTTCATGCTGGCAGCACGGAACCGATAAAATGTATTTTACCCCCAGGGTTATGCCGTTGAATAATGCATGGTCCGTTGCAGTGTCGCAGGCATGAAGTGAAATAATCATGTCGGGCTTGCAGTCGGCTTTGTAATCACGAATATCTCCGAAAATAAATTCAATGTTGTCATATCCGTATTTTGAAGCAAGTTTTGTACAAAAGTCTATTACATCCTCTTTAAGGTCTACCCCGATAAGACGAATAGGTATCTTTTTTATTTCAACGAAGTAATAGTAAATTATGAATGTCAGGTAAGACTTTCCGCAGCCGAAGTCGATAATGGTAAATTTGTCATCCGAAGAACGGGAGGGAAAATCATAATCCTTAATGCAATCATCGATAAATTCAAGAAAACGATTGATTTGTTTATATTTATCGAACATCTGCTTTTTTATCTTTCCGTCAGGTGTCATTACCCCCATATCAACAAGGGGCTGTATAACCGCTCCCTCCGGAATGAGATAATTCTTCTCTCGATTTTGACTCGTGCTTACGTCGGGCGGAGTGTTTATCGAATGTTCTCCGCACATGAGCTTTCCCTTCTTTGAAAGTTTGGCGGTAAATTCTTTATTTTGACTCCATGCGTTTATCTGCGTAAAGTCATTGAACGCATTTATGATTTCATCCAAAACGTTTATTTGGTCAACTCTTGAATGAAAAACCTGTTTTTCGGTAAATCTTTCGATAAAAAAAGTTTTTTCGTTAAGCAAAAGACTAAAGCATATCTTCCGATATGCCTGATCCTTTCTGCGCTTACCGCTCAGAATTATTTTGTATGCACCTGCTTCAAGTGCCTTGTGAACAAATGATGATAAATTATCCATTTCCTTAAATCTTCTTTTGCTGCTTAAGCCATATTTTCATTACAAGCTTATGAGGTAATATCTTTACAAGAAATACCTGAAGCTTAATGCCGAATCCGGGGACGCATACGTCCTTTTTTCCTCGGTACATATCACGCAAAGCAACCTTTACTACATACTCAGGCGTAAAGAGTTCGTTAAAATAAGTTATTTCACTTTTCCCGTCGGGTTCGGCTCTGTTGAAAAATTCGGTCTTGACCCATCCGGGACACAATGCCATCGCCTTTATCCCTGTATGCCTAAGTTCCTGATTGAGTGAACGTGTGAAGCTCAATACAAAGGCTTTGCTCGCTGCGTATACGTTTAAGTACGGCACGGGCTGAAATGAGGATAAAGAACCTATTTCAAGAATGTGCGATCCTTCATTCATGTACGGAATGCAGAGCTGCGTAAGCCTTACAAGTGCTTTGCAGTTGAGGTCTATCATGCCGTTCACATCCTCGGCGCAAGTGTCGGCTGTGCTTAAAAATTTGCCGTAACCGCTTGCATTTATCAAAAGTGATATCCTCGGTTTTTCGGCTAAAAGCTTTTCCGAAAAAAGATTGTAGCTGACTTCATCCGTCAAGTCAAGAGAAATCACCTCGCACGGAACGGGAAGCTCACTTGCAAGCTCCTCAAGTTTCTCCCTGCGTCGTGCTATAAGCCATATCTTTTCGAACTTTTCTCCGTTCGGATTATCGAAACAAAGCTGTTTCGCAAATTCTCTGCCCATACCGGAGCTCGCTCCTGTAATTATCGCAATTCCCATAAATCCTCCTCATTTTTTTATTTTATTTTAACATATCGATTGAATTTGTCAACAGAACAAAACGACCCGCAACGATATTGCAGGTCGTTATAATTCACGAAAACAAAGTCATTTTACCGAAGGGGTATGCCCTGAATCTGACTTCGCCTATGATTTCGTCATATTCAAAAGTAATTTCGTCAACCGAAACCTGCGCAAGCTCACTCCTGTCATCCGGCAGTATCATCAGCTTATTGTCAAGAAGTGTAATCTCCAGCGATAACTCGGTGGGAAACGGCAGTGAATATTCGCTCTCATCCAGCAGTGAGCCGTTTATGTACACCAAACCGTTTGTTATTAACACTTCTTCGCCGCCATAGGCAACTACTCTGCCGAACTTCGTAATCATGCCTTCGTCTTTATCGTTTGTTCGATATGCAATAAGGTCGCCTCTTTCGTAGGGAACGATGAATTTACTGAATTTATCGACAAATACTATATCGCCTTTTTCAAGCTGCTCGGTTGTCTGAGACGATACGGCTATCGGTGTCATCATTACAAATAACACCATGACAATAATCAATATGAAGCATATGGGCAGAATCAGCCATTCGATGAACCTGAACAGCGGAAGCTTGGGATTCATCGGTCTGATGCTTGGTCTCGATCGTGGCATCTGTTTTTATTTTGCCCCTCTGATTCTGTCAAGCGGCCATACGACGGCACACGCCTTGCCGATAACATCATCAAGAGAAATGGGTCCTACGTCCTCCGCACGACTGTCATGCGAAAGATTGCGATTGTCGCCCATTACGAATATGTAACCGTCGGGTACGGTGTAGCTGCCGTTTGACGAACCTTCGGTTCGAATAAGACGTGTTATCTTTCCGTACCAGTCGCCGGCATATTCGGTCTCGTCAAGCTGTACATTGTCAATGTACACATATCCGTTCTTTATGGTTATCGTCTCTCCGCCAAGGGCAATAACCCTTTTAACAAAATGCTCGGTTCTGCCGGGGAAGTTGATTATCACTATGTCCCCACGCTGAGGCTCGGAGAAAAGATACGAAACCTTCTCAACAAGTACACGCTCGTGATTCATAAGCGTGGTTTCCATCGATTCACCGCTGACATATGTGGGCTCGATTATAAATGCTCTTAAAAAAACAACAGCCAGAAATACACATACCAGCTTTATCGCAAAGTGTATGTATACATTTCTGTTAAATGATCTGTCGTTTGTGAAAAGCGTATCGGCTGCCACTTCAAAACGGGAAAGCTGCTTACCTCCCACTTCCGTTGTATGTCGAGCCGGGATACGGCTTATGTTATCATTATTATTTGATTCGCTCATGTTATGTCTCCTATTCTTCCTTCGACTGTTGCGGTAATACACGCTTGGCGGCTTTTATAAAATCAAATCTGTCCATCATAACTATGCGTGAACAATTTGTACATTTGATCTTAATATCTGCGCCGACACGAATGATAGCCCATTCGTTAGTTCCGCAAGCATGGGGCTTTTTCATTACCACATGGTCACCTAATGAAAAATCATTTATCATAATTTTCTCCGGATTAATTTATGCAATTCCGCTCCTACTATTATAACATATGACTTTGAGAATTTAAAGACCTAATTTGATATTGACCGAGGCTTAAATCACCTCGGTCAATACTCGGTTCGTTTAATTTTCGGGGAGCTTTTGCGGTTCGGGCAATTCGGGACCGCTTATGGTAATGCTCTTAATGATTACGTCATCATAAGGATGGTCGTTTGCATCACATTTGACTGCGGCAATGGCATCGACAACATCCATGCCTTCGATAACCTTTCCGAATGCTGCATATGAACCGTCAAGATACGATGCATCCGCATGCATTATGAAAAACTGACTTCCGGCACTGTCCAAAGGATATGACCTTCTTGCCATTGAGATAACGCCTCTGGTATGCTTCAATGTATTTTCAAAGCCGTTCTCGGAAAATTCCCCTTTGATGCAGTAACCCGGACCGCCTGTGCCGTCATCCATGGGGTCGCCGCCCTGAATCATAAATCCGGGGATAATTCTGTGGAATGTTAAACCATCGTAAAATCCGCTTCTTGCTAAGCTTACAAAGTTACGAACGGTTTCAGGTGCAATGTCCTCATAAAGCTCAAGCTTTATGATTCCGCCGTCCTGCATTTCAATCGTCGCTATAATCTGTTCGTTCATATTTTCTCCTTTTTCATCGTCATTTGCCGCCTGTTCGCTGCAAGCGATAAGCATCAATGACAACATGGCAGTTGCCAATATTATTGCAATAATTTTTTTCATGTCGATTCTTCCTATTCGTCGATTGCTTCGGTAGTTTCGGTTACTTCATCCGTTCCGTTGTCAAGCTGTTCGCCGTTGAAAAGTTTGACAAATTCTTCGGATGTAAGCTGCTCTCGTTCTATGAGTGCCGCAGCTATTCTTTCAACAGCTTCACGGTTTTCGGACAATACCTTCGTTGCACGGGCACTCTCCTCTTCCATTATCCTTCGAACTTCGGTGTCAACTCTTGCGGCTACATCCTCGGAATAATTACGTTGCTGTCCCCAGCTCTTTCCGATAAATACCTCTTGATCTCCCGCAAGATAAACAGGACCCAGCGCATCGCTCATACCGTATTCGGTTACAATGCTGTGAGCTGTCTTTGTTGCATTCTGAAGGTCGCTTGTAGCACCGGTGCATATGTCGTTGAGCAGCAACGCTTCCGCAGCCCTGCCTCCGAGCATCATTGCAATGGTGTCAAGAAGCTTTCCTCTTGATACATGCTCATATGTATCGTTGGGAAGAACTCTTGTATACCCGGCGGCACTGCCTCTGGGTATGATGGACAACTCATGCACGGGGTCACAATTGGGTAAGCAGTGTGCAACGACTGCGTGACCTACCTCATGGTATGCCGTAACCTTTAAATCATCGTTAGAGATGACTCTGCTCTTTTTCTCGGGTCCGTAAAGTACACGCTTAATGGCTTCGTCAACTTCGTGTGAGTTAATCGCACTGTGTCCGTTCCTTACGGCAAGTATTGCAGCTTCGTTGAGAATGTTCTCTAAATCAGCACCGGTACAGCCGGGTGTGAGCTGCGCAATCTTATGCATGTTTACGCTCTCGTCGAAATTCTTCTTGCGTGCATGAACACCGAGGATTTCCTCTCTGCCCTTTACATCGGGATAGTTGACCGTTATCTTGCGGTCAAATCTTCCGGGACGCAACAGTGCAGCATCCAAAACGTCGGGGCGGTTGGTCGCAGCAATAACGATAATGCCTTGACTGTTGGTAAATCCGTCCATTTCAACCAAAAGCTGATTGAGCGTTTGTTCTCTCTCGTCATGTCCGCCGCCAAGACCCGCTCCGCGTGAACGTCCTACGGCATCTATTTCGTCAATGAATACAATTGCCGGAGCGCAGCGTTTTGCTGTCTGGAATAAGTCTCTGACTCGTCCCGCACCGACACCGACGTACAATTCCAAAAATTCGGATGCACTTATCGAGAAGAACGGTACTTTCGCTTCGCCGGCAACCGCTTTTGCCAATAAAGTCTTTCCTGTGCCCGGAGGACCTACAAGAAGGACACCCTTGGGTATTCTCGCACCCATATCCGTAAATGCTTTTGGCGAACGCAAAAAGTCAACAACTTCCTTTAACTCCTGCTTTTCTTCATCCGCTCCGGCTACATCCGCAAATGTAACGGTGTTGCCAAGCTCATCGGCAGTACGGGCACGACTCTTTGTGAAACTCATGCCCTGCTTGTTCTGAGCTTTGCTTATCATTACAGCTACAAGTACCATTCCGCCGAATAGCAGAATATAGGGTAAAAGGACAAGTATGACCGGTGTTGACGGCGTCGGGTTCAACTTGCAACTGAATCCGTATTCAAGTACGGTGACATTGTCCGTTGAAATGCCGTATTGCTTCGATATCAGGTTTGCCATCTCCGACATGAACGTTTCGGATGAACCGATTGTTACATAAAAGTCGTACGTCTTGCCCTTCTCAAATAAACTTATCTCACTGTCGGTAACACCTTCCGTGTATAAACCGTACAGCGTTTCTTCGGTAATTTGAACCGAATGAATTACACTGTTCGCATCGCCCAGTTCTTCGCCGAAGCCGTCCTTGACCTTTTCAAAGAAAACAGCATACTCCAGCTTGTCGGGCTTGCGGTTAATTTCGTTGTTGCCCGATGTGACAAATGCAATAATTATTCCTATAATTACAACATAGAGCAATATGCCCCAGATGTTAAATTTCGGTTTTTTATTATTGGTTGTGTTCAATGGAACCTCCTTTAAATGAATTGTATGATTCTTTTTGACTTACCCGATTATGATATCACAGTTTAGCTTTTGCCGCAACGAGTTTTTTTAAAAGGTTTCGCCAAATCTTTTGTTTTGAGGAATAAGTGCTTTTAATTTCGATTTTTTCCTTGCTAACTGCACATATACATGGTAAAATCGAATTATCAATTCGAGGCGGTGGAATAATGCTTGATAAAAGGGATGAATTAAAGGAAATACTGCTGACGCTCAATGCGGTGGCGGATAATCTTACGATTATTTCCGACGGAATAATCGGCAACGATGCAATAAGAAGATTTCTTTCGGATATCGATGTCGGAGATATATTCGGTGCGTACCGTGCGTTTTCGAGTATCGAATCGGAACTTATCGTCGGGAAAAACGGAGTCATTCCGTCCAGAGTGAGCGGAAGTCTCTTAATGGATGCTGTGCTTGAGGCTGTTTTGTTGAAAGAAAATCCGTTTTCCGCAATGGCGGCAAAGGGTATCTCGGATTCTCCCATATTTAATGCCATGGAAAATGAATTGCGTATACTCGAAAAATTCAGTACGTTTTCAGAGGAAGAATTTATTATTCTCATAAATGAAGCAATCAAATTCGTAAATTCTTCATCCAAAAACGGTACGTACATCAATGTTTCGTCCGCAAAAAGCACAGCATTCAAAAATTACGAGCATTACATATCCTTTTCCGAACTTCCCGTTAAATCAACAGGTACGTGGGAATACGGAGAACTTAAATTGAACAGCGATTATTACGCCGATGATGCACTGTCGGAAATGTATCGCCGCTTCGTCATCACAGAAGGATGGAGTAAGCTTACCGAATCATTGTGGAGCTTTCATGCAACGTACGGCACGGGAGAGTTTCTAAAGTACAGAAATTTTTATTTTGACGGTGAACCGCATCCTCTTTTGAAGCTTAAAACAAAACATTACGTCGATTTCAGCGTATGCGAAAAGTTCACAGATTCTTCAACTGCTTTTGAAATCTTGCAGGATAATACTATAGCTTTCATGCAGGATGATTCGTGCGAGAATATGCTTCTTATCGGTTCGCCGAAATCGGGAAAGACCGAAACGGTTCTTCATCTGCTTGATGAATTACCTAAAACAAGACTTGTGATTGTTACTCGCAAATGCGATAAGATTGAACATTTGTTTGAAATTCTTGCCTCTCAACCGCAACGCTTCATCGTCTTTATTGATTCATTGAAAGATGGTATGCTCGATGGAGTTATCAATTCGCTAATTCCCGATAACGTTCTTCTGGTCGCCTGCGCCGATGAGGACGATTATACCCGTAAAATGGACAGCCTGTTCGGCTTGACAGTCCATAATTCCATGCCTGTCGCTTTTGAACCCGAAACCGCCGAAAGTATGCTCGAAACCGTCCTTTTACGATGGAAAATCGATGCCGATGATGATATAATCGAAAATTGCATTAGAGAATTTAATGTAAATAAACTAAATCCGTTTTCCGTTTCCGACGCCGTTATGGCGGCAAATAATATAAGAAAAAGAAAACAGGATAAATAAAAAACCGAGAATAAAATCCTTGCGTTTCACCTTGCGTGTGATATAATAAAATGGGGTAGGGGTGAGTCCCTGCCTAAAGCCGTGTTCTGAAAGGGAAAAAGATGAAAAAATCACGTCTTATTAGTTTTTTGCTTGCCTTGATAATGCTTTGCGCATTTGCCGTCGGATGTGCGGAAGATCCCGCCAATCCCGTTGTTATGACCGCCGGTAGTTTCCAGTTGGATGACTTTGACTTTATGCTTGCGTTTATACATGATGAATACTTCAATTATTATCTGTACGGCGCAATGGGCTACCAGGAATATTATGAACGAATCCTTGAGAAGGCAACTCAGCGTGCCTGTGCTTTGAATTACGCAAAAAAACATAAAATCGAATTGACCGATGAAGAACTTGCCGCAGCAGAGGAGCAGATGGAAGCGACTATGCAGCAGCTTATGGAAGAGTACCTTGCCGAAGCAGAAGAGGAAGTTACAGATGAACAGCAGAAAGAGGCTCTCGTAGCCGAAATGCTGAAGAAGGATACAGGGTACGATCTGGAGGACTACCGTAAGTACATTCACGAAAGTACCATCAATTCCGCTATTCTGGGCAAACTCCGTGATTCCTTGTCCGACGAGGTCGAACTTACCGAAAATGAAATCAACAGCTTCATTGACGATGCCGCACTCAAACTTAAAAATACAACAACCTTCAATGATTTCGTTGATAGGTATAATCAATTTTTGAGTGGAGAGAATGTGGTTCCGTACCTTGTTCATAAGGACTGCTTTACTGTAGATCAGCTTTTGATAAAGGCGGATTATAATAAAAAGGCAGAGACAGAAACTATAATCGACGAACTGCTCGAAGACGGTATTACCGAGGAAGAATTTTACCGCTTGATTGACGATTACGGTCAGGACGAAAATATGAAAGACGATCGCTATCTCGATTGGGGCTATGTCGTTCATGAATCAATTAAAGCCAATTATGTTGACGGTTTCGTCTATGCAGCGGAAAATTTAATAGAAAGAACAAAACCTGCTATCGGTGAAGAAGTTCCCGAACTGACCCGCTTCGAAACAACGGATGGTATGACCGTAATTAAGTTCGAATCGGAGGAAGGTATTCATTACCTTATCAAAAACAGAACGTTCTCCAGAGGAATAATTCAGTATGAGCAGGGCGATGAAATGTGGAACATCGTTTACGATGCCGCTTTCGATTCCGCACTCGATATCCTTTACAACCAAAAGTGCAACGAGTGGGTGGAAAAAACAAAGGTTACTTATTATAAAGATAAGCTCGAACCGAAATACTGTCTTGATGCCACTTACTTTTTGACCGGGCTTTCCGATATGAACTCCGGTGAATAAATGCTTAATTACGAACTCCTTTGAACTGCGGTTTAAAGGAGTTCATGATTTTTTCAAATGGAGGCTTAACCGTGATTTTGCTCGAATTTTATGATATCGCTCCGATAGAAAATATTATTACAAGTCTGACCATGCCCGTCGATAAAATCTTCTTTATCGGCTCGGGCAAAGCTATGGACGCAAAAGTAAAAAAACTCGAAAACTTTTTGACTAAAAAAGACATAGACGCAAAAGTAAGTCTATTGCATATAGACGACTTGGAGCTTTCGCAAATAGTTTCTTTATTGGAATCCATAATTGAAAACGAAGATGAAATCGTGGTCGATCTGAACGGCGGTGAGGATCTGCTACTTGTTGGTATGGGCATAGTTTTCGAACGCTATAAAAATCTTAAAAAGATTGAACTGCATCGCTATAACATCAAAAAGGGAACAGTTTCCGACTGCGACGGAAACGGTATCGTTTACCCAACACCGAAATATTCGTTGACTGTTAAGGAAAATATAGAGCTTCACGGCGGTGCGATAAGGTCGTTCGGCTCTGCCGTCAACAATGTGAATGAACTTTTCGTCGATAATGATTTTCGTGCGGATGTATTTAACCTTTGGTCGATTTGTAAAAAAGATCCGAGTGCATGGAACAAACATGTTTCTTTGCTGAACGAAGTTGAAGCTAAAGCTCCTTCCGATAAATTTTTAATCGATTATTCCCTGAACCTGTCCAATGTCAGAGAGAAAGACACCGTCTTGAGTTTTTTAAAACTGCTCGAGTCAAAATCATGCATACAAGGCTTGAACGTAAAAGCGGACAAGGTTTCCTATTCCTATAAAAATTTAAAATTAAAGTATTGTTTGGATAAAGCCGGTAATGTATTGGAATTTGTGATATTCATCCTTGCCTCCGAATTGAAAAATAAGGATGGCACTCCACTGTATAACGATGCGGTAAATGGGGTTTTTATAGATTGGGATGGCGTGATTAACACAGGTTCCTCGTCAAAGGATGTCGAAAACGAAATCGATGTGTTTTTGATGAAAGGGCTTGTTCCGATTCTTATTTCGTGTAAAAACGGCGGAGTCAGTGCCGACGAACTTTATAAACTCAGCACCGTTGCAGATAGATTCGGCGGAGGATATGCCCGTCGTGTTTTGGTGACAACAAAAATCAGCGGCAGTGAACAAAGCAGGGATGCTTTACGTTGCCGTGCCGCCGAAATGGATATTGAAATTATTGAAAATGTTAATCTGATGAGCGAAGCAGAATTGTCAAACAGGTTGAGGAACATCCGCCTCAGCTCAAAAAATTAGAAGATACTTAAATAAAGTGACGAACTGAGCTTTTCAAGAAGCTTTATTCCCGCTACGCTGTTTCCCTTTTCGTCAAGCCCCGGGGAGTATATGCCTATCCCCATTCGTGTGGGAACAACAGCCATTATGCCGCCGCCGACCCCACTCTTTGCGGGAACTCCGACTTTTACCGCAAAATCACCGCTGCCATCGTACATGCCGCATGTCATCAGTATCGCATTTACATAATGAGCGTATTCGGGCTTGAATGCCTTCTTGTATGATGTTGCCACCTTACCTCTGTTTGATAGAGCAAAACCGATGTACGCAAGGTCTTTGCTGCTTACCGATATGGAACAGGCCTTGAAATAAAAGTCGAGCAAATCCTCGACCTCGTCATCGATAAGTCCGTTTGCTTTGAGCATGAACGCAAGCGCACGGTTCTTGTTGCCTGTACTCTTTTCACTTAAATATACCGCTTTGTCAAGCTCTATCTGCGGATTGCACGCTATTTCCCGTGTCAGTGCAAGAAGTCTTTCGAATTTGTCGTTGTAATCCGTTCCTTTGATTAAGTTGCACATGAGTATTGCTCCCATGTTGACCATGGGATTGATGTGTTCGCTGACAAGTGCCTGATCCGACATGTTTATGGCATCAAAAGGTTTTCCCGTAGCTTCTACGCCGACTCTGCTGCGAACAAAATCAATTCCGTTATCTATAAGTGCAAGTAGCAAAAGTATAGGCTTTACTACGCTTTGAATTGAAAAGCATTTTCTGTAATCGCCTGCGCTTGCCGACCTTCCGTCAGCACGCAAAATGTATGCCCCGAAATCGTTTATATCCGCCTGTGCGAGTTGCGGAATATAGGACGCAAGTTTTCCTTCCTGTGTGTATGGCTTGCATTCGTCAAGAAGTTGTTCAAGTAGTTCTTCCATTTTTTACTCCGATTTGAGTGTAGTGTCTGTTATTGTAAAATATGTAGCCCATTTTGTCAATAAAAAATTTATTTATATTTATTCGGCTTTTTTCACTCAATTATTCTCCGCTGTGTATTTAAACGTAAATATACTTGCACTATTCCCGTTTATTAATTATAATAAGTGACAGAGATTGCTGCATGGTACTGTATGGAACGCAGCTCATGAGAAAGGAATGAAAACACATGAAGAATTATCGTGTCCTTGTTATTAATCCGGGTTCAACTTCAACCAAGATCGGTATTTTCGAAGGTGAAGAATGTAAGTTTGAGCAGAATATTCGCCATTCAACCGAGGAATTGGCGAAATTCACCGATATCGTCGATCAAGCTCCGATGCGTATGGAACTTATCAAAAAGTGTCTCAGCGATAATAATTGCGATTTGGAAACATTCGATGCTTTCATCGGCAGAGGCGGTATCGTTAAGCCCATGCTTAGCGGAACTTATACCGTAAATGATAAGCTCTTTTATGACCTTGAGCATCTTCCCTCCGCATTGAGCCACGCTTCATGCCTTGGCGGCGTATTCGCTCGTCAGTTGGGCGAAGAATACGGAAAGCCCTACTTTATCGCAGACCCCGTCGTTGTTGACGAACGTGACGAAATCGCTAAGGTTACAGGTCTTCCCGGTGTCGAACGTACAGGCGTTTTCCATTGCCTTAACCAAAAGGCTGTTGCAAGACGCTATTGCAAAGAACATGGCAAACGTTATGAGGAATCAAACGTTATCGTTGCTCACCTCGGCGGCGGCAATACCATCGGTGCCCATCGCCATGGCGTTGTAATTGATGTTAATGACGGTATAAACGGCGAAGGTCCGTTCAGCCCCGAACGCCTTGGCGGACTTCAGGTTAAGACCGTTCTTGATTTACTCGAAGATGGCACATATACAATCTCGCAAATGAGAGCCCTCTGCTCCAAAGCAGGCGGTTTCGTTGCACATTTCGGCACTAATAACGCACTTGAAATCGAAAAGCGTGCGCTCGCCGGTGATGAGAAGGCTGCACTTCTTTTCTACGGTCTCGGCTATAATGTCGCAAAGACAATCGGTGAAATGGCTGTCGCACTTAAAGGTCAGGTCGATGCCATCATCATTACAGGCGGACAGGGCTACAGTAAACCTCTTTGCAAATACATTGAGGAAATGGTAGGCTTTATTGCTCCCGTCGTCGTTTACCCCGGTGAAGGTGAACTTGAAGCACTCGCCGCAAGCGCAATAAGAGTACTCAGCGGTGAAGAAGAAGCAAAGGAATATTTGGGTTAATTTAATACCGTAAAACTCTTTTTCGGGTGGATTAGCTTATCTGTTTATTGAGAACGCCCGTAAATCATATGGGCGTTCTTTTTAGGTCTATGATGCATTTATCAAGTAAATTTAATATCGCTCTGATTCAATCGCTTGTGTCACAGTCCGTGGAGGATAACCTGGAAAATATCAGAGATAAGATCAGTCGTGCCGCATTTGCCGACGCTAAAATTGTGATATTGCCGGAAATGTTCTGCTGCCCATACAATAATGCTTCGTTTAAAGCCAACTGCGAAGAAAAAGGCGGAAGAATCTATTCTGCCCTTTCTCAAATGGCAAAGGAAAATGAAGTCTTCCTTGTCGGCGGCAGTATCCCCGAAAAGGATGGCGAAAAGCTCTACAATACCTGCTTTGTCTTTAACGATGTAGGTGAGTGTATAGCGACGCACCGCAAGGTTCATCTGTTTGACATTAACGTAAAAAACGGTCAGCACTTTAAAGAATCCGCTACCTTTACCGCAGGTAACGCTATAACGGTAGTTGATACTCCTTTCGCCAAAATAGGCGTTTGCATTTGCTTTGATATCCGTTTTCCGGAAATGTTTAAAGCTATGGTCGCTCAGGGTGTAGATGTTGTAGCGGTTCCCGCCGCTTTTAATATGACTACAGGTCCTTTGCATTGGCAACTGATTAACAGAGCAAGAGCTGTTGATAATCAGATTTATATGCTTGCATGCGCTCCTGCACGCTCCGATACGGGCGGATATGTTTCCTATGCCCATTCGATGGCGGTTGACCCCTGGGGTAGTGTTGTCGCAGATGCAGGAATAGACGAGAAAGTTTGTATTGTCGAACTGGATTCAAATTTACCTACTGCCGTCAGAGAACAAATACCTGTCGGTAATTTGTTGAGGTCTTGATTTTACTATGAATAATAAAAATAAATTTAATCCCTATAGTACCGAATTTAATCTTAAAGATGATTTGATTACCCTCTTTACCATAGTCGCTGTCTGTTTTATTCAGTGTGTGGCTATAAGTGCCTTTTATACACCGAACCACTTCCTTTCAACCGGTATAACCGGTGTTGCGGTTTTCTTTGAATATTTATGGAATATTCCAAGATATCTTACCGTTATTATCCTGAATATGCCAATACTTCTTTACGGTTATAAAAATACCAATCTGAAATTTATGATTTTCAGTACGGTGGCAACCGTAAGTTATGCATTGTTCTTTGAACTCGATTTCATAACCGATGTGGGTAAGTATGTGAATCTCGGTGAGTATTCGGAGGTTCTTTCCGCTATAGTCGGTCCCGTTATCCTGGGCTTTTCGGGTACGCTTGTTATCAAACGAGGTGCTTCTCTTGGCGGTATGGACGTTCTAAGCGTCATACTAAGCCGTAGGTCTTCCATTCAGATGGGTACAATCAATATGATGTATAACTTCGCCATAATGATTTTACTCGGACTGGTGTATGGTGCGGAGAAGGCAATTTTTTCAATGATGTCCGTCTTTATCGCAAACTCTACTTTTAACTTTGCAATGCGAGGGTTAAACAGAAATATGTCCGTGTTTATCATAAGCAAAAAGTGGGATGATATTGCTCCCTTTGTATTGAGTGAAATGCATAGAGGTGTTACATATCTGAATGGTGAGGGCGCATATACGGGCGAACCCAAACGAGTGGTTTACTGCATAGTAAAAACGACTGAGCTGGCAAAGCTTCGCTCAATCGTTAAAAAAGTAGATCCCAATGCTCTGTTTTCGATTATCGAAACAAAGGAAGTTGTCGGTCGTGGATTCGGTTTGATGAACTGATTATCGGTAATCAAAATCCTCGATGGCTTTGATTTCGTCACTTCCCAAAGTTTGAATAAACGCAAGCTCTATTGCTTCGTCTACAATAAAAACCGAAAGGACGTTTTCATCATCCAATTGTGCAAGAAGGAGATAAACCTCTCCTTCTTTTTCTATATCGGATGAAAATCCGGAGTTCTTCGAAACCTCAATAGCTTTGCTTAAATCTATTCCTTCCATCATCACGGCTATGCTTGTCTGCTTCGCATAACTTTGCTGATAAAGGTCGTCCGAATTAATTATGCAGCCATGCTTTTTCAGCTCTGCGGAAATTTCTCCGGAAAAGGAATTATTGCCCGTTATTATCCTAAGCCCTATTGCGACAACCAGAATTATCAGAGCAACAATAAGCAGTGTGTTGCGTGTCGAATTATTCATATTTTACACTTTTACACGATAAATATGTATTTTTGAACAAGCACAATCGTGCTTATAAATACAGCCATGACAAGCGTTGCGACAAGGTCGCTTAAATGAAATTTGAGCACACGCATCTTCGTGCGTCCTTCGCCGCCGTGGTAGCAGCGACTTTCCATCGCCATCGCAAGCTCCTCCGCATGTCTGAGTGAATTTACTATCAGCGGAATAAGTATGGGCAGCATCGCTTTCGCACGCTTAATGAAATTACCGCTTTCGAAATCCGCACCTCTTGCAAGCTGCGCTTTACGAATCTTATCCGCTTCCTCGATTAATGTCGGGATAAATCGGAGAGCCGTTGTCATCATCATTGCAAGCTCATGAACCGGAAACTTGATGAATTTCAACGGTGAAAGTAAGCTCTCTATGCCGTCCGTCAGAGAAACAGGTGTAGTCGTTAAAGTCAATAAACTTGTTCCCACAACCAGAGTCACCAATCTCAGCACTATGAAAAACGCATTGTACAATCCTTCCGAATAAATCTTTATTATCCAAAACTCTACAAGCAATGTTCCGTTTTTATTCAAAAACAGGTTAAAAAGGAACATCAGCGGTAAAATAAGTTTCAGAGGTTTTATCGCCTTTACAAGATAACTTATCGGAATACCCGCTAAGAGCGTAACGGCAATTATAAATATTACAATGACGGAGAATGTCAATATGTCCTTAACAAGAAAAATCCCAACGACAAATGCTATCATCAGCAGAAGTTTTGTTCGCGGGTCGAGCTTGTGAACGGCAGAATCTCCGGGTAAATATTGACCGAGAGTAATGTCATTAAGCATTTTTCAGAGTCTCCTTAAGCCAACAAATAAATTTATCTTCCGTGTAAAGTGAGTTCGGAACGGCTATTCCTCTCTTTTTGAGTATTGAAGCAAGTTCCATCGATTTCGGTACGTCAAGCCCGATTTGAGAAAGTTCTTCGGCATGGGAAAAAACCTCGTCGGCTGTTCCGATTTGCTTTATCTCCCCTTTATTCAATACTATTATACGGTCGGCGGAACGTGCAATATCATCCATTGAATGGCTTACCATTACTATGGCACAGCCAAATTCCTTCCTGAGCTTATCTATAAGTGACAAAACATCACGTCGTCCGCCCGGGTCAAGCCCTGCCATAGGCTCGTCAAGTATCAAGTATTTGGGTCGCATGGCGATTATTCCCGCAAGCGCAGCACGCCTCTTTTGTCCCCCGGATAACTCAAACGGCGATTTATCCGCCATTTCCGCAGGGTCAAGACCTACAGCTTCAAGTGCTGTCATAGCCCTGAACTTTACCTCGTCAGCAGATAAACCCATGTTCTTCGGTCCGAATGATACATCGTCCAAAACGGTGCTGTCAAAAAGTTGATAGTCGGGATACTGAAATACCATACCGATAAGTGATCTTCCCTTCGGACGCTGTTTCTTGTCGTTCATGTTGTATCCGTCAACAGTCACAGAACCGCTCGTGGGTTGCATCAATCCGTTAAGCTGCTGAATCAGCGTGGATTTACCGCTGCCGGTGTGCCCGATAAGACCTATGAATTCATCATCCTTTATGCTGAAACTTACATCCTTTAGCGCATCAAACGCATTAGGTGTGTTTTTCATGTATGTATAGCTTAATTTTTCAACAATAATGGACATATGACCTCTGCCAATTCCTCTGCCGACAGCGCATCACACGGCTCTATCAGCTTTTCGTTAATAAGTTTATCTCGTATTGCCACAATGACGGGGACGTCAAGTCCTATCTTTCTCAGTTCTTCTCCGTGCGAAAAGACTTCGGTAGGCGTGCCTGTCATTTCTATCAATCCATCGTTCAGTACAATCACTCTGTCCGCATTGATTACTTCTTCCATGTACTGTGTAATCATTATTACGGTGATTCCCTTGCTTACATGAAGTTCGTTGACTATTTCGATTATCTTCTTTCTTCCGAGCGGGTCAAGCATGGCGGTTGCTTCGTCAAGCACCAATACCTTAGGCTCAAGTGCAAGCATTCCAGCTATTGCTATGCGTTGCTTCTGTCCTCCCGAAAGCATGTGCGGAGCGGATCTGGCATAGTCAAGCATCTCAACGGCGGTAAGTGCTTCTTTCACTCTAACACGAATCTCGTCTGGCGGTATGCCAAGATTTTCAGGCCCGAAACCGACGTCCTCCTCAACAACCGTGGTTACTATCTGATTATCGGGATTTTGAAATACAACTCCGATTCTTTTCCTGATGTCAAGGGTTTTGTTCTGATCGGAAGTTTGCATCCCGTCAACCGCTACGCTTCCCTCATCAGGAATAAGCAGCGCATTTAACAGCTTTGCTATAGTCGATTTGCCGCTTCCGTTATGACCTACTATCGCTACAAATTCACCGTCGTTAATGTCGAAACTTACCCCCTTCAATGCGGGCGTTTCGGAAGTATCATATGTGTATTTTACGTTTTTTACGCTTATCATTTTAGTTCCTTATTGAAGAAGAACCTCCTTCCCCTAATAAACATCTCATTATATCAGCTTTAACCGTCTTTTTTCAAGTATATTTGGACAAAACAAAAAAAGCGTTGGTTCGAAATCCATTCAACTTGCTGCCGATTCTCTTGCGCAAAAGGAATGTGGTAACTTCACATAAAATTACAGTCACAGCAACGACAATTACTGTGACTGTAATGGTTTTACCGAAATCGGTTTTATGCCTTAGGTCCTGCGTTTATTATGCTTTCCGGCATATTGGCATACTTTTTAAAGTTATTTATGAACATAATTGCCAGGGATTTTGCCTGTTCGTCGTAGGCATTCTTATCCTGCCAGCATTCACGGGGATTAAGAATCTCATCGGGAACATTGGGACAGGTTTTGGGAACCATCACGTTAAATACGGGATGGAGTTCGTATTCAACATCGTTCAGTTCTCCTTCCAGTGCAGCTGTTACCATAGCACGAGTGTACTTAATCTTCATCCTGCTTCCGACGCCGTAAGGTCCACCGGTCCAACCTGTGTTGATAAGAAATACGTTAGAGCCGTATTCGTCGATTTTCTTTCCGAGCATTTCGGCGTAAATGGAGGGATGCATGGGCAAGAACGGTGCGCCGAAGCATGTCGAGAATGTTGCCTGGGGCTCTTTAATGCCTCTCTCTGTTCCTGCAAGTTTGCTGGTATAACCCGATACAAAGTGATATTTTGCCATATCCTTTGTAAGTTTTGAAATGGGAGGTAAAACTCCGAATGCGTCGGCGGTTAAGAAGATAACGGTCTTGGGATGTCCGCCCTTACCGGGAATGACACAGTTCGGAATGTACTCAACGGGATAAGCAACACGTGTATTTTCGGTTATGGTAGAATCGTTAAAATCAAGCTTGCGTGTTTCATCGTCCATTATAACGTTCTCAACCAATGCGCCGAAACGAATGGCATTCCATATTTCAGGCTCGTTTTCACGAGACAGATTGATGCACTTTGCATAGCAACCACCTTCAAAATTGAAGATGCCGTCATCAGACCAACCGTGTTCATCATCACCTATAAGCCAGCGATTCGGGTCAGCGGAAAGTGTGGTCTTTCCCGTTCCGCTCAATCCGAAGAATAAAGCGGATTTACCGTCTGCACCGATGTTTGCGGAACAGTGCATAGGGAATACATTACGCTGAGGCATGAGGAAGTTCATTACCGAGAACATTCCCTTTTTGATTTCACCCGAATACTTCGAACAGGCAATGCTTACTCTGTTCTTCTCAAAATCGAGAATGATTGCCGCTTCGCTGTTCACTCCGTCACGTTTCGGGTCGCATTTATAACCGGGGGCGCAAAGTACGCTGAAACGAGGCTCAAAGTTATCAAGCTGCTCTTTTGAAGGACGTACAAAAGCCTGGGTTGCAAATAAAGCACTGGCGGCATTTTCACATACGACTCGGATGGGCAGTGCGTACGTGCTGTCAGCTCCGACGTAACCGTCAACAACGAAAATGTCCCTGTTCTGCATATAGGCGCACATCTTATCGAAAATCGCATCCGCCTTCTCTCTGCTTATGGGAACATTAACTTTACCCCAGTCGATAATATCGTGGACGTTTGGAGTGTCAACGATAAATCTGTCGTCGGGAGATCTGCCGGTGTATTTACCTGTGTTGATTACCAATGCACCGGTCTCACTTAATGTTCCTTCATTCCTGTCAAGAGCAAACTCGGTAAGCTTTGCCGCAGATAAATTGCGATAAATGTTTCCGGGATTCAATATGCCCATTGATTCAATGTATGCTTTCATTTTATTCCCTTTCCAAGAATCTTTTTTATTATTAATTTAGTATTCCTAAATAGATCCTTTTAATTATTTTTTTATAAAAAGAATTCCGAGAGTATGCGGTCCGCAATGGCTGGCTACCGTACATCCTGCCGTGGTCTTATGTATCTGCACGAAATCGGCGTATTGCCTGACCAATCCCTCTATTTCTTTTACAACCTCATCGGATGTCGTGGTGTATGTTATGAATATTCGAGAAAAACGAATGTCCTTTTTATCCTCAAGCTTGTCTTTAACATAAGAGCGCAAACACCTTGTCCACGAACCCTTGTATTTTTTTGCTACTTTCATCTTTCCATTTATAACCTCTATCATGGGATGAAGTTGCAGGATGTTGGCACCAAGTGCCGCAACGGCGGTACAGCGACCACCCTTTACCATATAATCAAGTCCGTCAAGCACAAAACTCGTATCAACCTTCGGTACGATTTCTTCGTCAAGATACTTCTTTATTTCGTAACCTGTCTTTCCCGCATCAGCTAAGTCCGCCGCTTCAAGCACAACGTGACCTACGCCGGATGAAAGATTCTTTGAGTCAACAACATATACTCCCGGGAAATCTTCCGCCGCTATGCAAGCATTGTTATAACATGCCGAAAACTCCGAGCTTATCGTTATAAATACTACTTCCGACCCATCGGCGGTCAACTCCGAAAAGACCTTCGCAAGTCTTACTACTTCGGGCGCAGATGTCTTAGGTAATTCCTTTAAATTCGTACATTTGGTAAGCAGCTCCGTCATCGTTATATTGATGCCGTCGGCATATTCCTCGTCCCCGATTCGCACAAATAACGGGACAACCGTAATGTTCCTTTCATCGTATAAATTCGTGCCGTATACTTCGTTCATCAAATCAGCAGTGCTGTCACATGCTATTTTAACCATAACTACTCCTAATAAAATCAAATATAATCCTCTGTCATTTTAACACAGCGTACAGAAAATGTAAAGGCTTTAACCGTTCGAGTGCATATAAGGGAAAAATATACCGTAACAAATGTAGCTTGATGTGAAAAAAAGAGCTTGTCAATCGATATTTACTGCTATATAATGTTGGTGAAGAATCTGATCTCATCGTAAGGAGGTAAGTAAATGTCGAATGAGTTTTTGCAGGAACATACTTCTATAATCCAAGAGACAAGTGAGTTTGAAGATGTCGCCGCTCTGCGTGAATTGCAGTATATACATACCGCTGCGCTAAAGACGCTCAGTCTCAAATTTGAAGTACTGAACGGAGAATTTCAGCTCCATCATGCCAGAAATCCGATACATCACATCGAAAGCAGACTTAAAAGTCCCACCAGTATGGCAGGTAAACTCAAAAAGAAGGGCTTTGATGTCAACATCGAAAACGCTAAACGGTATCTTAACGATATTGCCGGGGTTCGTGTTGTGTGTCGATTCCTTGAGGATGTCTATGATGTCGAAAAGGCATTTATGATGCAGACGGATGTTAAGCTTATCGAGCGTGAGGATTACATAAAAGAACCAAATGGCAATGGCTATCGCAGTCTCCATCTTGATGTGGAAGTTCCCGTCTACTTATCCTCAACGGTAGAGATGGGTCGTGCCGAAATTCAGCTTCGCACGGTAGCACAGGACTTTTGGGCAAGCCTCGAACATGATTTGAGATATAAATCTTGCAAGAACGTTCCCGAACATATCAGCAAGGAAATGTTTGATCTTTCTCGGGAAATTGCCGATATTGACAAAAGGATGCAACATACAAGCTACGAGATTTATTCTCTTTAAAACTTAATTCTTCATACTCTGTACGGTGTAAATTCACCGTATGGAGTTTTTTTATTTGCACATACTATTTTAAACCGATTTAGGAGGAAAAAATGAAAAATAACAATCAATATTCGGGCAGTAAAACCGAAACGAATCTTCGTGAAGCTCTGGCAGGCGAAGCGCAGGCTGCAACAAAGTACCTGTTCTTTGCAGGTAGAGCCAAAAAGGCAGGGTATGAACAAATAGCGGATATCTTTTTAAGAACAGCAAAGAACGAGCAGGAACATGCGTATCTCTGGCTAAACGCTCTGGGCGAAATCGGCGATACCGCTTTCAATCTGGAAAGTGCCGCAGGTGGCGAAAGTATGGAATGGACAGATATGTATGACCGTATGGCACAAGATGCCGATAAAGAAGGGTTCAGGGAAATTGCGGAGCAGTTCAGAGGTGTTGCCAAAATCGAAAGAGGACATGAGGAAAGATTCAGAAAATTGCTGAACGAAATTAATGCAAACACCTTCTTTGAAAAAAGCGGTGTCGTGATTTGGGAATGCAGAAACTGCGGTCACATTGTTATCGCATCAAAAGCACCTCTCATTTGTCCCGTATGTAAGCATCCGCAAGGTTTCTTCGAACTTAAAGCCGAAAATTATTAAAATTGTTTATGGGTCGCAGATAAGGCGACCCATATCGCTTAATACGAGCAGTTTAGGTATTATCCTTTTTCTCGGATAATTTCTTTTCTTTTCGAATCAATAACCGTCCACCGTTTATTTTCACGGAAATAACGGGTACTTTTCGCAAGATGTACCACAAGATAAACAGAATTTGCAGTACGGCTGCAATCGTATAAATCAGATACATGTTCTCGATCTTTATCGATAAGTGCAGAGTTAAAGCCAAACTCCATATCAATCCGCTTTGCATTAAAAATTGCAGGTACATCGGATGCCATATTGCACTTAATGTTGTTCCCACAATAAAACTTACGGGTATTGCAAATATAAAGGCAAGCCATGCCGAAGTAAGTTCGGGCGCAAATAGTTTTAAAAGGAAAAAGACTACGGTGGCAACAAGCCATACGCTGCCTATGCTCATTAACGTTATTATCCCATGCTTGAGCTTGGGGGCAGCTTTATGACTCTTTTTATGCTTCTCGCTGAGCATATCATTCACCGTTACACCGAATAGATCCGCAAGCGCAACCAGTACGCATACATCGGGAACACCGTCTCCACGCTCCCATTTGGAGATTGACTTATCCGAATAGTGGATTTTTTCGGCAAGCTCCGCCTGTGTCAAGTGGCATTGTTTGCGGTAGTAAGTTATGTTGGAAGCAACCAACTGTTTTATTTTTTCATCATCGCGCATAATCATACCGTCATTATACACCACTCAAAAAACATTTGCAAGCATTATAATTCTACTGTCGGTAGAGTCCCGATTTTTTCTCTACCGAGGGGAATTTACGCAATAGAACTCATATGTAGAGCAATAGGGTGCATTTTAATTTCTTTTGTGGTAAACAATAGATGCTGAAAAACACAAACTAAGAAGGGAGGAGATTTGAGTGAGGAAATCGGCTGTCAACGAGATTAACATTCAGCTAAAAGCAGACGAGTTTGTTAGGGTTATTACAGCACCTCATTTCATGGCTTTGTTGCTTGCATCACTATTGTACATCACGCTTGGAAGGAATGCTTTTGCATCACCGTTGCATTATATGGAGGCAGTGTTCACGCTGACGCTGCTGCCAATGCTTGCATATCTGCTTTGCAGGTTTGTCCCGTCACTTCGAAACAGAGGAAGAAAGTTTGAAAGGGGAGTTGCGATTGTCTTTTCAATGTTCGGGTACGTCCTTGCAACATTCTTTGCTTTGCTCGGCGGTGCTACCGAAGTTGAATTGACTATGTATTTTACCTATTTATTCTCGGGATTATTTACCGCACTGTTCAGCATCTTCGGGTTCAAAGCAAGTGGGCATGCATGCGGTACATCGGGTCCCGCCGCTCTATTGACTTTTTGCGCAAGTCCGGTTTATCTGCCGCTGTTTTGCCTTTTGATACCGGTCTATAAGTCATCACTGAAACTTAAAAGACATACGGTTTCACAATTGGTTGTGGGTACTGTCATTCCGATTGTTGCCCTTGCAATTGCCAATATAATCGCTAATAAGGTCGTTTGATTTATGGGAGCTCCCCGAAAGGGGGGCTTCCCCCTTTTGCAAATAAAAAGAACTCTTTTACGAGTTCTCTTTCTTTATGCAACAATATGACTGATTATCTCATTCAAGGTGTGCAGTTCGCAATTATCATCATCAATGATAATGTCAAATGCTTCTTCCAATTCGTACATCAATTCCGCCAAATCCAGCTTGTTGAGTCCGAGTTCGGTCAAGTCGTTGTCGGGCTCGATTTTCTCGGCATCGATACCCGTTGTTTTACTGATAATTTGTTTAACAGCATCAAAATCGTTCATGTTTATAACTCCGAATAAAATAAATACACGCAATAAATCTTACTGCGCAAATCGTATTTTATCACTTTTTTGCGAAATGTCAATCATTATTATTGCCAATTTAACACATCCGGGGTATAATTAAAGAAAAATCATGGAGGAAACGATGAAAAAATCAAACCGTTCCAAATTTAATACCGAGCAGATTCTTGCGGTAGTGTGCGCTATTATTGCCGTAATCGCTTTTGCCTTTTTTGAAAAAAACGAACCCGACAGCGATTCTCCGCTCAACGATGAATTAAAAATGTACACCATTGACGTTGGGCAAGGTGACAGTTCCTTGCTCATTTCTCCAAACGGAAGTACCATGTTGGTCGATGCGGGCGATACCGATGCATTTGAAAATATCGATTCTCTTTTAACCGAATTGGGAATTTCCGATATAGATGTGCTTGTCGCAACCCATGCTCACAGCGACCATATAGGTTCAATGAGGGACGTTGTCGAAAAATACAGCATTGGTTTGTTCGTTATTCCCGACGTTGAATATTCTTCTAAAACCTACTCCAAACTCATTGATTCGGTTAACGAACACGGAATTGAAACACAGTACGCTTACAGCGGAGATTCAATAAATTGGGATGACGACTGTACCGTGGATATCCTTGCCCCAGTTGAAGGTGCTTCGTATTCCGATTCGGATATGAACGAGTGGAGCATTATTCTGCGTGTTGAATATGGTGAAAATTCTATTATTCTTACCGGTGATGCTGAAACCGTCAGTGAACAGATTTCCATGTTTTTAAATAGTGAAGATATGTTCAAAGCAGATGTACTGAAGGTTGCACATCATGGCTCAAGCACTTCATCTTCCGATGCATTTCTTGATGCGGTTGACCCCATGTTCGCAATTATTTCTTTGGGTAAAGATAATAAATACGGACACCCACATAAAGAAACAATGCAGAAACTCTCGGAAAGAAGTATTACCGTTTACAGAACGGATGAAAACGGAACCGTTCTTACCGTTCTCGATGGGCACACCGTCAAAATTTCAAGCGTAAATTAGGTGAATAAATATGAAAATGAAAAAATTTTTTAAATACAAAAATCTAATCGGTTTGCTCCTTTCGGCGTTGATATTTGTCCTGCTGTTCTTTCCGTGGCTTCATATCGATTTCGGCTACGGCACAGGAATTGATACGGGATTTGAGATAAACCCTTCAATGTTCAGCTTGAAAGATGATTTTATCTCGTCACAGGAAGGCATTATAAATATGTGCGATAGCATAGGTTTCGATTTAAGCGGCTTAATGAGCATACTTTCTGCTGCTTTGACATGTTTTTCTTTCGTTTATATAGCCCTTGTCGCAGTAAAATTAGTAACTCGGGTTTTAATTGTATTTATTGATAATACTGCAATTCAAAAAATAAAACACATTGTCGATAATCTTTTCTTCGTTCTGGTCTATGCTTTGGTAATTGCAGCAAGTATAGGCGGAATGTATCTATCCGATATGCTCTATATCGCCCGGCAGGAAGGCTTTCTTATAAGCATTGATATTTCGCTTGCCGTTTCACCCGTTATCATAATGCTGATTTCAATAATCAATTCCAAAACGGATTCTATGTAAATTACATACTTTAACGAAATCTGCATATGCTATTGTCAATTGACGATAGGGGATTATTAAGTGCGTATGCGGAAAAAGGGAATGAGTGTGTTTTTATTTTCATTTTTATGGTTGACAGTTACCTGCGGTACGATTCTGTCGGCGTTATATTTCAGCAGACTTGATTATCGGGCGCACGGATTAACGGAAAGGAATTTTTTTCCTGCAATCGGAAGCTGTTTTGTAAATAATCGCTCCGATTGGTCAGATATTCCTAAAGTTTTTGAGTCCTCTTTTCAAAACAGCGTAAACGATGATAAGGAAAATAATCACGCCGATTTACCGAAACCTGCCCTGAAAGTATTGGATTCACTGTGTAAACTGATAATGTCGGGTACGGAAAAGAATTTACGGGAGGTTTTTCCACCCGAATACATAGATTCTCTTGCGGATAAATACGGTGTAGTTATAAATATCGTCGGTGGATTAGATAATGCCATTAAACAGATAATGAATTTGAACTTCGGCTCAACAATAGAAAAGATAGGTTCGGTTCAATTCGTCACATATGAGATTGAAAGCTTTGAACATTTATATGGTGAATCATTCGAAAAAGCAATAACAGATTTGAAAAATGCGGAAGTAACCTGTCAAGTGGATACCGCCTATAAAATTAAACTGATTTTAGTCATTCACGGCGATAAAGGAACGAATAACCTTAATTATAACTGCGTACTTTTTAGGACGGAGGGAAGTTGGTTTCTGAGTCCGTCGGGTTTGGCTATCTGAACAATTAATTTCTTTCCCTAAAAATTAAGTCTATCACCGATTCTTTTCGATGATAGACTCTTTTTAATTTGCTGAATTTAGATTTTACATGAGACCCAGAGCAACTGCGATCTGATCGATATAGTTATCTTTCATGTTGATCTTAGTTGTTTCTCTCCAACCCTTGACTACTTCTTCGTAATGCTCGTCCTGGAGTTCTTCAAGACGGAACTGCTTGATATTGTCGGCATAATCATCATAATTGATTTCGCCGGATTCAAGTTCTTCGCTGATTACAACAAAGTGAACACCGTTGGTGGTCTCTACACGCGCAATCTTTTCACCTGAAGTAAGTTCATAATAGGTGATGGGATACTCTACGGGTTCTTCTTCTTCCTCGTCAGTATCATCGCCGGCGGTAGATACCGATTCATCGTCCTCCTCTTCCTCTGCGGGAGTCCAATCTTCGCCCTTGTAAAGCTTCATTGCGGCATAGTAGAACTCGTCTGCCCATTTGTCATCAAGTTCTTCATGCATAACATAACCGCTGTCATGATATGCACCTTCGCTGCGTTCATCTTCACCTTCGGTTATTTCGGACTGTACACCGGGGTCTTCGCCGTATTCGTCGATAAGATTAAGGAACTCCTCGAATGAAATACCCTTCTTGAGTTCGGCTACGATTGTATCGATGTTCTCTTTTGCTTCCTTATCGAATACGCCGTATTCACCGTCAAGTCCTCCATCGGGTACGGAAGGATGGGCTTCTTCGTCATCTTCTGTTGATGTATCATCCTTTGTAGTGTACTTTATAAGCAGATGTTTAACCATGAACACGTCATCGGGAATGTAGAAAGGAACGATACCGTTTCCCGTGATGTAGTTGCTGTATGCAGTGTAGAAATCACTGATATGCTCGTTGTCGTAAGACTCTGCATCCTTGGGTGCAACTTCGTCAAAGTATGCTCTTGCATCTTCGTCGGAAAGGGTTACATCCTCGTCCTGGATGGCTCTGATCTTATCGAACAAAACGTCCTCTGTTGCACTCTTTCTGAGTTCTTCAACATATTCCTCGTATGTTGTCTTCTGTTCTTTGAGGTATGCTTTGAACTGTTCAAGTTTTGCATTGTAGATTTCATCCTCGTCGGTGATGCTCTCATCGGCTTTGTAGCTGCTGAGTGCCGAATCAAGAGAGGACTGAACCTCTTCTTCGATGGTTGCTTTTTCTTCGTCGGTGAGCTGCGACTCAAGGTCAAGCTCATGAATCTTGTTAAGGGTTACGCCGTAATTAATGAGCTGTTCCTTAATCATGGCGTGAGCGCTTGCACCGGTAAT
>CAYPXV010000008.1:0-28722 GCA_964414925.1 uncultured Clostridium sp.
TTTAAAATAATGAAAAAAATTTATAACCTAACGAACGGAAGTGGCAAAGGTGGGTCGATTCTTTGTACAGTTACATTCATTGAAGTTAATGCGACAGCCCTGCAAAAATGTATACCTTCACATGGGTTCCATTTTTGCAGGGCTTATGTTATAATTAATAAGATGGAAAATGTCGAGAATTTGAGAGTATCTTTTCTCGGTTCGATTTCTTGGAGGAAAAAATGAATGATTTTATCAATGTTAAATCGGAAATAGGTAAACTCCGAAGAGTTATGCTTCACAGACCGGGCGTTGAGCTTGAAAATTTAATGCCCGATTACCTCGAAAGAATGCTTGCTGAGGATTTGCCCGATGTCAAGCGTTCAGGAGAAGAACATGATGTTTTTGCCGGAATTCTGCGTAAAAATGATGTGGATGTTGTTTACATCGAAGATATGTTCACAGAAGTTGTCAAAGACGATGAGGTACGTAATAATTTTATTTCGGACTTCGTTGAACTGGGCGTAAAGGGTGTTACACTGAAAAAAGCGGTTTCAGAATTTTTAAGTAGTGTGCCGTATGATAAGTTGTTTGACACGGTCGCAAGAGGAATAACACGTAATGACCTTGAAAATCTTTCGGTCAAACCGATTCAGTACTATGTAAAGGAAGATTATCCCTTCCTTGTTGATCCGGTTCCGAATATTTACTTTACCAGAGATATAAGTTTTTGCATAGGTACGGGCATTGCCATTTCCGCTATGAGTATGCCTGCTCGTATGCGTGAAACACTGTTTATGAGATATGTTCACGCTTACTCCGATTATTTCGGAAAAGGAAAGGTCGATCTTCTCTATGATTACAGCTGCGGATGCGGAATCGAAGGCGGCGACGTGCTTTCACTTTCGGATAAATGCGTTGCTATCGGCTGCGGTGAAAGGACAAGTTCCGCAGCAATAGAACGACTTGCTTTGACATTATTCGGCAGAGGATATGAAAAAGTTCTTCTTTTTAAGAACCCAAGTTCCAGAACGTATATGCATCTTGATGTTTTAATGACTCATGTGGATTACGATAAATTCCTTGCACATCCGTGCATTGCACATAAGTGGTTTGACATTTATGAGCTGACACCCGCAGCAAACGGAGAACTCAATATCAGTTGTACTACCGACTCAACGGAACATGTGTTGGAGCGTGCCCTCAATTTGGATAAAGTCACGTTTATTGAAATTGCCGGAGGAGATCCCATACAATATCGCAGAGAGCATTGGAACATGGGCGCAAATTCTCTTGCCATGGCACCTGGTTCTATTATTACCTATAATAGGAATACTATTACTAATGAACTACTTGACAAAGCCGGAGTAAAGGTAAGCTCCATTCCCGGCGGTGAATTGAGTAGAGGCAGAGGCGGTCCTCGTTGCATGAGTATGCCTATGATAAGAGATGAAATAAAACGATAAACGGTTTAACAATTTATATAGGCACGTAGCCGGTTGACTTCGTGCCTATAATAATAAGCAGATTAATCATAAGGAGGATTATAAAGTTATAGATGAGAAAACAAATAAAAGAGAAACTTAATGAAGCGTTGGCGTCGGTACTGCCGGTAACAGCTATAGTTATTTTACTTCAATTCTTTTTCCCGATACCCACATACATGCTTGTATCATTCATAATAGGTGCAGTATTTTTGATTGCGGGCATGGCATTGTTTACGCTTGGTGCAGACAATTCCATGATGCCTATGGGCGAAAGAATGGGTTCGCATTTGGTTAAATCCGGAAGCTACGAAAAACTTATCCCGATAGTTTTTTTGATCGGAGCTATTATAACAATAGCGGAACCCGACTTGCAGGTTTTGGCAAATCAGTTCAACACCGTTAATAAATGGACTGTTATATTAACCGTTGCTGCCGGTGTGGGTGTTTCACTTGCATTGGCATTTGTAAGAGTTTTGAAAAAAATTGAACTTACCCAGGTTTTGCTGGCAATGTATGTACTCGTATTTGCAATAGCAGGTACAGTTGCTGTGACAAATCCATCGATTATTCCCGTTGCATTCGATTCGGGCGGAGTTACAACAGGTCCCATAACAGTCCCGTTTATAATGGCACTCGGTATCGGTTTTGCGACCGTAAGAGGAGGAAAGAACGCTCAGGACGATAGCTTCGGCTTGGTTGCGTTATGCTCAATTGGTCCTATTATGGCAATGCTGATTCTCGGAATAGCTTCCGGTGTAACGGAGGTTTCCACAGGCATAAGTGAAGCAATTGAGCTTAACAGTTTTGCCGACGTCGTTCGTGCATATGCGCATGGATTGGTTGATTGTATAAGTGAGGTTTCCTTGGCAATACTGCCAATAATTGTCCTATTTCTTCTTTTCCAGCTTGTTTCGTTACATCTGCCGTGGAAAAATGTCGCTCGTCTTGCTATAGGAATGGGATATACATTTGTAGGACTTGTCCTGTTCTTAACAGGCGTGAATGTCGGCTTTATGACTGCGGGAACATACATGGGTGGAGCTATTGCTTCAACGCAGTACGCATGGATGCTGATTCCGATAGGTATGCTCTTAGGATTCTTTGTTGTTATGGCAGAACCTGCGGTTAAAGTTTTAAATAAACAAGTTGAAGAATTGACTGTCGGTGCGATTTCGCAAAGAGCAATGTTGATGAGTTTGTCAATAGGTGTTGCGATTTCAGTAGGAATTTCCATGCTGAGAGTCGTGTACGGAATTTCGATTTGGTATTTCTTAATACCTCTTTATGCTCTGGCGATAGAATTATCGTTCTTTTCACCGAAAATATTTACCATGATTGCTTTTGACTCGGGCGGTGTAGCGTCCGGACCGATGACGGCAACGTTTATGCTACCTTTTGCGATGGGCGCTTGTTCGGCTTTAGGCGGAAATATTACGACGGATGCTTTCGGACTTGTTGCTATGGTTGCCGTAACTCCGCTGGTGACAATTCAGATAATGGGAATTGCTTATAAGATAAAGCTGAAGCGTGCAGAGAAGGCGGAAGTCCAGGATGAAAGCAATTATGAAGAAGACAATATAAGAATAATCGAATTCGACCTTGATTTGGAGGAAGTCTGATATGGAAAATAAAGAACTGCTCGGCATTAAATGTATAACATGCATTGTTGACAGAGGGGTCGGAAAATCCGTAATTGAATTATGCAAGCAGGAAGGAATAGCGATTAGCTTGTTGCTTCACGGAAGGGGTACAGCCGATAATGAAATGCTTACTTTGCTCGGTTTGGGCGAAAACGAAAAGGATATAGTAATGCTTACGGTTTCTAATATCAGAAGCGAGAGTGTAATGTCACTTATAACCGAAAAACTCCATCTGGATAAACCGGGAAACGGTATTGCATTTTCTATACCGCTTTCATCGCTTGCACTCCAGAAGAATTCGTATGCCTCCATCGGCGGAAAAGACCGTGCGGAAATAGAATAGAATGAAAGGAATAACAATATGATTAACCATGACCTGATTATTACTATAGTTAACAGAGGCTTTGCGGATGATGTTATGAATGCCGCAAAAAAAGCCGGAGCGTTCGGCGGCACGGTAATGAATGCAAGAGGTACCGGTATGCATGAATTGCAAGAATTTTTCGGTGCTTTGATTCAGCCGGAGAAAGAGCTTGTCATGATATTGACCGACAGGCAAAACAGAAATAAGATAATGACGGCAATCTGCAAAGATGCAGGTATAGACAAAGAAGGAATGGGAGTCAGTTTCTCTTTACCGGTTGATGCGGTTGCGGGCATAAGAGCATTTAATAATGTCCCAACGGAGCAATAAATATAGATTCTTTATGAATGGTGGCTCAAATGCAACAGACGGTAATTAATGCATCAAAAAAAAGTTTACTTCTATTTTCGAATAGCTTGCAGGAACTTTTGGATAAGATTCTCGACATGGTCGGTGGTAATAAGCTTTTTATTATTACCGACGATAATGTCGCCGACTTATATCTGGATAGAATTACTAAGCTCTTTGATAGCAGAACTTTTTATAAGGTGCTTTTATTACCCCATGGAGAAGTAAGTAAGAGCTTTGAAGGCTTAAATTCTATCTATGAAATGTTATCCGAAAATTCTGCCGGCAGAAATGATTACATCCTCAATTTCGGCGGTGGAATGATTTCCGACTTGGGTGGATTTGCAGCCGCCACTTATATGAGGGGCATTAACTATATCAACCTTCCGACTACACTTTTGGGAATGGTTGACAGCTCAATAGGAGGTAAAACCGCCATAAATTTTAACATGACCAAAAATCTTATCGGTGCTTTTCATATGCCGATATTAACAGCTATATATCCCGATTTCATTAATACGTTGCCCGAGAGAGAAAAGAAGTCCGGATTGGGCGAAATGATAAAATACTTTTTGATTTCGGGTAAGGAAATACTGAAAAATATCGATTTTACCGATGCATATGCCGACATAAAAGAATGTGCTACAATAAAAAAAGATTATGTTGAAATTGATGAGTTTGATAAGGCTCAACGCAAGATTTTGAATTTCGGGCATACTTTCGGACATGCTTTCGAATCCGTAAGCAATTTTACCCTATCACATGGTGAGGCAGTGGGTCTGGGTATGCTGGCAGCATCCGAGTTAGGTGAAAAGCTAAATATCACGAATGCAGGCTGTTCAGAATTGATTGAATCATTTTTATCAAGATATGGGATGTCCACCGATTATTCTCCTTATGCAAAGGATGCAATAAATGAACTTTGCCACGATAAAAAGTTCAGTTCCGGCAGCATAAATATGATTTTTATTAAAAATCCGGGCAAGCCGTTTATTCATTCGGTGGAGCTTAGCAAGGCAAAGGACTTTTTGTCTCGTGAATAAAATAACCGTTTCCGCAAAAAAGCTAAGCGGAGAAGTAACTTTACCGCCATTTAAGAGTGAAGTAATACGTGCATTACTGTTTACCGCACTGTCAGGCAAAAAGCCGACAGATGTTGTACGGCTGCCCGACAAGGTTTGTGATGATATTGATTTTGCAATTAAGTCGTCAAACGCACTGAAAAAGGCTATTGAACAAAAATGTTGCCCTAAATATGAAGTCGGCGAATCCGCAACCCTATTGAGATTGCTCATTCCCTGCGTTCTCGCTTTATTCGAAAAAGGGGAATTTATATTAAGAGGTAATCTTTCTAATAGGGGATTGGATGAATTCAAAGATTCTTTGAACTGCGAAATCTTTTACGAGGATTCACTTCTGACCGTTCTCGGGAGTATTAAATCACAAAATTATCCGGTTTCTTCAAGTAGGAGTTCGCAATTTGCCAGTGGGATTCTTGCTGCTCTACCGTTGATACCGTCTGCTTCCCTTAAAGTTTCCTCAATGGTGTCCCGTCAATATTTTGAATTGACAAAGCTGGTTGCTTCGAAATTCGGAATCTCTTTTATTGAAGAACAAACAAGCTCAGGCTCTCTTATAAAGGCATTCGGAAAGTATCGCTCGCCAAGTTCCTATGTTCCGGAAGGCGACTGTTCATATGCAGCGAACTTTATTGCCGCAAACTTTATGGGCAGCAATGTTAAATTTTTAAATTATCCGTTTTCGGGTATTCAAGCAGATTCGCATATTTACGACCTGATCGGAAAATGCGAAATAGATGTTTCGAATTGCCCTGATCTTTTTCCCATATTATGTGTTGTGGCATGTTCGCAAAAAAGAGAAGTGGCGATAAGAAATATTTCAAGATTAAAAACAAAAGAAAGCAACAGGGTCGCTGCAATGTACGAGGGACTATCCGCCCTTGGTGTGTTTGTAAGATTGGATGAAAATTGCATGATTATTAACGGAGAAGGCTTTTTAAATGGCGGAACAGTAAATTCATATAACGACCATCGCATCATCATGGCTTTTTCGATTGCATCGCTTATTGCTTTGTCTCCGATTACGATTACAGATACAGACGGTATCTCAAAAAGTGCCCCGTTTTTCTTTGATGACTTTAAAAATCTTGGAGGTGTGGTCAATTGAACTTTTTCGGAAAAAACTTTATTATTTCTATATTCGGTGAATCTCATGGAAAATGTATCGGCTGCACAATTTCGGGAATACCTGTAGGATTTAAACCTGATTGGGATTTAGTGAAACAGGACTTGGCAATACGTACATCCAAAAAAAGTATAGGAAGTACTCAAAGAGCCGAAGACGACGAATTTGAAATCATATCGGGTCTTTATAATGACAGAACTACGGGTATGCCATTGACCGCTGTCTTTAAAAACAAAGATGTTCACTCGGAGGATTATTCTAACTGTTATGCGAGGCCTTCTCATGCCGATTTTGCCGCACACGTAAAGTACAAGGGTTTTAATGATTGCCGCGGAGGAGGAGCATTTTCGGGAAGATTGACTGTTGCGCTTGTATTCGCAGGAGCAATTGCCAAGCAGCTTCTATATGAGTACGGTGTACGTATTTTTTCACATATATTGCAGGTTGGTGATGCCAAAGATAAATCGTTTGATTCAGTTTCACCCGATGAAACCGAAAAAGATAGATTTTTCCCGTTGATTGATGAATCGAAACAAAAAGATTTTGAAGCTGAAATAAAAAAAGCACGTTTGTACGGCGACAGCGTCGGAGGTATTGTTGAGTCCTGTGCAGTCGGTCTGCCGATAGGGATTGGTGAACCGTTTTTTGATAGTGTCGAAAGTATTGTTTCTCATTTGATTTTTTCAATCCCGGGTGTTAAGGGCATCGAATTCGGCGACGGATTCTCATTTGCAAATTCATATGCAAGTTTTGTAAATGATAATTATGCAGAAGGGGGCAAAACACTGTCAAATCATTCCGGAGGTATAAACGGAGGAATTACAAACGGTATGCCGTTGATTTTCAGAACAGTGTTTAAGCCTATACCGAGTATAGGCATGGAACAAATACTTCTTGATTTAAAAACGAAAATGCCGTTAAGAGGAAATATTGTCGGTCGTCATGATGCTTGCATTTTACCCAGAGGTTACATTATTGTCGAATCCTGCTTTGCAATTGCATTATACGACCTTATTTTGCAGGCGCAGTCGAACGGAGATTCAGTTTATGGAAAGAGATAGTATCGAAAGTTTAAGGGAAGAAATTGATGAGATTGATAGTGACATATCCGAGCTTCTGATAGAAAGGTTTCAGATTGCAACGGAAATTGCCGCATACAAAAGGGAACACTGTATAAAAATAGAAGATAAAAATCGTGAACGAATGATGCTTTCGGAAATTTATCAATCTGATAGTCAATTTGCCGATGAAATTGCTTCGGTTTTTAAAACCATTATTTCCAATTCAAAACGAATACAACGCAAATGCTATAACGTTTATTTGATAGGGATGTCCGGTGCAGGAAAATCACGCAATGGGAAAAAAGTTGCTTCTGCATTAAAAATGCCGTTCGTGGACACCGATAAAGCGGTATCAGCCCATTGCCGTAAATCAATTGATGAAATTTTTAATTTGTTTGGTGAAAGTGCGTTTCGCCAAATGGAATCCGATGCATTAAGAAAAGTTGCGGAAGAAGGCGGTACTGTTGTTGCAACAGGCGGTGGAATTATTTGCGATAATAAAAATATAGAACTAATGAAATCAAGCGGATTTATCGTTTTTTTTGATAAAAGCATTGAGCAACTTCTCAAGCAAAGCATTAAGAATCGTCCGCTTTTAAGAGAAGGGGACAGCGCAATAATAAGACTTCACGAACAGAGATTGCCGATTTACCGATCTATAGCTCATTTGACCGTAAATCCCGATTCAAGTGACGCTATCAATAAAATATGTGCAGGTTATAATTCGTTTATAAGAAACGGCAAATAAAAGAGCATCTTTGTGGAGTTTGCTTTATAAGCAAACCTCTCGACAAAGATGCTTTTCTACTGCAAAAATTTTTAGCTTCGCAATTCCGCATTAAGCTTAAATCTCAATGCCTTTAATATTGCTTTGACTGCCTGACCGATGTCTTCATCATTAAGTGTTCTTTCGTCACTTCTCAGATCGAAGCTGAAAGCAAGGCTCTTTTTACCTTCGGGAATCCCCTTATCTCCGGGATTTGCGGGGTAATAAACGTCAAATACTCTACAATTGTCAACCACGACTTTTGTCTTTGCTGCTTTGACAGTGTCTATCACAGCCTGAGCTTCGATATCCTTATCCAAAATGACAGCAATATCACGCTGAACAATCGGGTATTTGGGCAGCGGTTTATATTTTTTCATCGGCTTGGAAAAATGCATCAGCTTATCGAAATTCAGTTCAGCAACAAAACAGCTGACAGGAATTTCGAACGATTTCAGCACCTTGGAGTTAATTGCACCGACTTCTCCGACCATTTCGCCGTCAATGCTTATAACTGCCTTCCTGCCGGGATGGAAATATTCTCCGCCTCCTGCGGTAAAGTGAGCATTATCTATGCCAAGCACGTTAAACAATTGCTCGATAACACCTTTTGCGGTGAAAAAAACTTCATTCGGTCCTGCACAAACAAAGCTGATGAGCTTTCTTTCTTCTGGTAAACCATCAGGATTATTATCAAAGTGTACATTTGCAACTTCAAAGAATCTTGTCCATCCACTTTTTTTATTGCAGTTTACAAGCATTGTGCGCAGCAGTCCGCCAATTAATGACGTTCTCATTAAGCTTTGATCTTCTCCAAACGGATTACGCAGCTTAACCGCCTGACGCTTTTCGTCCTCAAGTTGAATACGCAGCATATCAAATTCCTGAGGGGAAATGAAGTTATAGTTGTATGCCTCCATGAAACCGAGAGAGACAAACGTATCCTTTACAAGGTCTTCAAAGGCAAACCTATCTCCGAGTTTTCCGTGGAAGGTTCTTCCGTTCATAAGGGTGGGTGCAATATTATCGTATCCGTACAATCGACCGATCTCCTCTGCAATATCCCAATCGGTTTCAATTCCGTCTTCAATATCGGTACGGAAATGGGGAACGTTTATCAGAAGATTATCACCGCTTGCTTTGGCTTCTATGTTAATTTTATCGAGCAGTTCACACATATCCTCGGCAGTCAAATTAGTGCTGAGTATTTTATTGATGTGCGAACAGCTTGCGGTAATCTGTTTTTGCTTTACATCTGCATTGCAAACATCGATCATTCCGCCGACAATACGTCCTGCATTAAGCTTGTTCACAAGCTCAATCGCACGGTTAAGCGCAACTTCGGCATTAACGGGCTCAACACCCTTGACAAATCGAGCAGAAGAATCCGTAGAATGATGAAGCTTTTGCGTCGTGCGACGAATGTTGGACGGAATAAACACTGCACTTTCGAATAATGTGGCTTTAGTTTCCGAGGTAATTTCAGAATTTTCTCCGCCCATTACGCCTGCTATACCTACACCTTTAACGGAATCGGAAATCAACAGCATTTCTTCGTTTGTTACCCTTTCTTTTCCGTCAAGCGTTGTTACGATTTCATTTTCTCTTGCATTGCGGACGACTATATGTCCGTCTTTTACGCATGAAAGGTCAAAGGCATGCATGGGATGTCCATACTCAACAAGCACATAATTGGTGATGTCAACAATGTTATTTATCGGGCGAAGTCCGACAAGCTTCAATTTCAGCTGCATCCATCTCGGTGATGGCTCTATCTTCAAATCGGTGACAACACGAGCGCAATATCTGGGGCATAGTGACGGATTATCTACGGTAACGCTTGCATAATCGTTGATATTACCATCTCCGTTGACAAACTCAATTTCGGGTTCGACAAATTTTTGATTGAGTGCCCCTGCCGCTTCACGACATATTCCTACTATGCTTTGACAATCGGGTCTGTTGGGAGTTAACTCGATATCGAAGATTACATCGTCAAGATCTAATGCCTCTTGTATTCGTTGACCGTTGGGATGTACTTCGTTAAAAATCAATACGCTGTCATTACCTGCACCCGGATATTCGATGTCGTTAATGCCCAACTCGGCACCGCCGCAAAACATTCCGTAGCTGATTTCACCACGCATTTTCGTAGGTTTTATTTGCATACCGTCGGCTAATACAGCTCCGTCAAGAGCGACGGGAACTTGACAACCTACAGTTACGTTTGTTGCGTTTGTAACGATTTGAAGGTTTTCATCTTTGCCCACATTAACAGAGCAAATACGAAGACGTTCTGCATTGGGGTGAGGGAGTATTTCTTCTATTGTGCAAACATAAACGTTCTTAATTCCGGGCATTTCGGGGATTACTTCCGCAACTTCGAATCCTCTAAGTAACATACGCTCCACAAATTCATCATGTGTAACGTTATAATCCACGTATTCCTTTAACCATTTAAGCGGTAGTTTCATATTCTAAACCTCCAATTAAAACTGTTTCAAAAAACGTGCATCGCCTTCATAAAGCAGACGAATATCGTTAATGCCGTATTTAAGACAGGCAACACGGTCAACGCCGATTCCGAATGCAAATGCACTCCATTCTTTGCTGTCAAGACCGCAATTTTCTATCTCATGAGGGTTCGTCATTCCGCACCCCATTATTTCCATCCAGCCTGTTCCCTTGCATGAACTGCAACCTTTACCGCCGCAAATAGTGCAGCTTATGTCAACCTCGGCGGAAGGTTCGGTAAACGGGAAATAACTGGGACGCAGTCTGGATTTTACATTATCGCCGAATATGGCTTTGACATATGTATCGATCGTTCCCTTCAAATCGGCAAATGTAAGATTTTTATCTACAACAAGACCTTCCATTTGCATGAATACGGGACTGTGACTTGCGTCAGGTTCATCAACTCTGAAAACTCTACCGGGTATGACAAGTCGGAAAGGAGGTTCCAATGTCATCAATGCACGAGCTTCGCAAGGTGATGTATGAGTCCTCAGCAAGGTCGTTTCATTTATATAGAAAGTATCTTGCATGTCTCTGGCAGGATGATCAAGCGGCAGATTTAATTTAGTGAAGTTATAATCATCGTACTCGATTTCGGGACCTTCGAAAGTTGTAAATCCCAAGCCGATAAGCGCATCGCGAATTTGTCTGTAGACAACCGTAAGCGGATTTAATTTGCCAATGGGTGATGTTATAACGCCGGGCAATGTTACATCGATTTTTTCACGTTCGTTTCTTATGCTTTCCATCAACTCGACAAGTATGAGTCTACGCTTTGCAATGGCATCTCCCAAAATCTGCTTTGCGGCATTTGCGGATTTGCCGAGTTCTGCTCTCTCTTCGGCGGATAATTTTCCCATGCTGCGTAAAATAGCAGTTAACGCACCGTTTCTTCCTAAAATTTCCGTGTTGAGGGCATCAAGTTCTTCGATATTTTCAATATTGTTGAGCTTTGCCAACGCTGTATCACGGATTTTTGCAAGTTCCTCTAACATTTTAATTCTCCTAATAATAAAATTAAGCACATTACGCCCCAAGGACGAGTGTGCTTTTCTCGTGGTACCACCCTGATTTACAAAGATAAACTTTGCCTCATTATAATGCTGTAACGGGCATAACCGGCAATAGCTACACATGCTGTCATATGAACACTTCACTAATGCAACTCCGAAGCGAACTTGTGAATGGCTTTGAACGGCGTACTTCCAGCTACGTACACCTCTCTGTCGGACAAAAACCCATTCTTTTCTTCATCAACGTTTTTTTATATCCTCAAGATTATAAGCTCTACATCCGTTTTTGTCAAGTAATTTTATTATTCGCCTTTAAAAGAAAAACGCATTGCAAACGACTCGTCTTTTTTCGACATAAGTAGTGCTTTTTTTATAGAGGAATATTTTTAGACTTGTCCAATCTATTTATTGAGAATAATTCGAAAGGTGGATAGTATGTTTGTCATTGTAGAAAGAAAGGATAAAAACGTGATTGCAAAACTGGACGGTGAAATAGATCATCATTGTGCAAGCTATGTTAGAGAAAAAATCGATGCGGAGCTTTGCAAAGGAAATGTAAGAACACTTATAATCGATTTTAAAAACGTAACATTTATGGATAGCTCCGGACTGGGGATTATCTTCGGGCGATATAACAAACTGGTAAATATCGGTGCTGAACTTGTTATAACTAATGTACCGAAACGTATTGAACGAATATTAAGAATGGCAGGAGTTTACACACTCATAAAGCAAAACTATTCTGAAAGGTAGACCGATTAATATGAATAATTATTTAAAAATTGAATTTCTAAGCCATTCCTCAAATGAAAGACTGGCAAGAAACACCGTTGCGGCTTTTTTTGCGGAATTAAATCCAACCATTGAAGAACTTGCGGATGTAAGAACTGCGGTGAGTGAAGCGGTGACAAATGCCATTGTACACGGATATCCCGATAAAATCGGCAGCATAATTCTTGAATGCAGAATTGAAGACGATGTGAAATTTTTTGTTTCTATATCCGACTTCGGATGCGGAATTACAAACATCGAACAAGCCATGGAACCTTTTTTTACTACTTCGAAGAATGAGGAAAGAACAGGAATGGGTTTCGCAGTTATGAAAGCATTTATGGATTCACTTGATGTTGAATCGAAACCGGGAATGGGAACAACAGTATGTATGAGCAAACTCGTAACGAAAAATCCGAATTAAATATGACTGAATCGGAGGAATTTGAATTTGTAAATTCGGTAGCTAAACGTTTTATCGGAAGAGGAGTCGAAAAGGAAGAACTGTTTCAATTAGGTTATATCGGACTGATTAAAGCTAAGAAAAATTATAAAAAGGAACGTAATGAAGCAACGTTTAAAACATATGCGTATTACTATGTTGAAGGAGAAATTCGCTCTTTTTTCAGACAAAACAGGTGTATCCGTTTTCCTCGAAAGTATTTAAGTTCGATAAGAGGGAAAAGACAGGCTATCGGTAGCTCAGACCTTGTCGAAGAAAAAAACGAATGCAAGAATGCGTCAAATAAACAATATGGATTAAATAGTGAAAGGGCAATGCCGTGGTTGAATGATTATAGTGAGTTATTCAATTCGATCTTCAAAAGAATAATAATTAATAATGCTATATTCGATAATGATCCTATAGACGAACTCATAACGAAAATGGACATTGAATCGGCAATGACAAAACTCACGTCTATTGAACGTACAGTAATTGAATTAAAATATTTCAATAACGAATCGCAAAAGCAAATAGGCAATGCTCTTGGATTGAGTCAATCTCAAATTTCAAGGTATGAGAAAAAAGCATTGGCTAAATTAAGGCAATGAATATTTGCCGATAGTCAATGACATACTAAAAGAAAAAAGGAGTTTCTTATGAAAAGAATAGCGGCTATAGGAATAATCATTGTTGCTGTTGTAATGATGGCATTCGGTTTTATCAAATACAAAAGCGAAGAACAAAAAGCAGAATCGACATTTAACGATGCAACGTTGGTGATGAAATATGAAGCGTGTTACAGATAATAAGAACTTACCGCCGTCATTAATAGAATTTGACTTTGAACTCAGAGGACTGAATGATACGGAGCAGGTTTATAAAAAACATGTAAAGAAGGAGAACGATTAACAGATATGCAATCTGTCGGATTATCGGAAAAAGAAAAAATAAAACGTCAAGCTTATAGGCAAATGGTCAATGAACAAATGCCTAAAAGTCAGGTTTTAACTAACTGCATAATAGCTTTCGCAATCGGCGGTGCTATATGCTGCATCGGGCAAGCTGTCGGGGATATAGGAGAATCTTTATTGCAACTTGATGAAAAACAGCGTGCAAGCTTTGTATCCGTGATAATGATTTTTTTAGGAGCATTATTTACCGGAGTAGGTGTATATGACAAGTTGGGTGCAATAGCCGGTGCAGGCTCGGTTGTACCGATAACAGGCTTTGCAAATTCAATCGTTGCACCGGCTATGGAGCATAAAAGAGAGGGATTGGTTTTAGGCGTTGCGGCAAATATGTTTTCAATCGCAGGGCCTGTACTGGTCTATGGCATTGTTACGAGTATTATAATCGGAATAATCTACTGGATTTTCGGACTTTAACAGTTGATACCGCATAATGTATGCCGATAGACCGTAAAGAAATTGACATGGCTTTGGCGGCTCATACTCAGAAAAAGGGAAAATTTCTTTTACTTTATCAGATGGATTATCCCATGCAGATGATATGACTTCCGAAATCTTTCTGACAACCTGCCGCTTTGACTTTGAAAAATGCTCGGATACTTCATCAAGAATTTTGGTCGATACTTTCAAGTCTGAATTAATTATGAAAACCAAAGCATGGATCACATAAATAATTCCGGATAAATTAACGTTAAAGCCTAACTCGCTCAGTAAAAGCAATAGAGGCATGTGAACGTTAATCTCAATATTATTTTCGGACATAACAACGTCTACCTTTCACATTTGTTTTGCTGTATCGATTTTATGATTTTAAATTCGATATGTCAATAATTTGTGTTATAATTTGAATAAAGGGTATAAAAGACAGAGTCGGCAACAACTCTGTCTTTTGATTAGTTGTAACTATTGTAAATCTCCGTCAGCTTAACAAATTGTTCGACCGAAACTGCCTCTGCCCGAATATCGAGGGGCAGTCCGACTCCATTCAGCATTTGTACTATGGTGGTTTTATCCGCTATTGAACGGAGATTATTTTGCAGTGTTTTACGACGCATGGCAAATGATGCTTTAACAACTTTTGAAAAGTTATCGATTAACGTCGAATCATTTCGTTCAAATAACAACACAACCGAATTGACTTCCGGAGCAGGGAAGTATGCGGAGGGCGAAAGAGATAACTGCTTAGTTATGCCGTACCGTTGTTGAGAGAGAATAGACAAAGGAACATAGTTTTTATCGCCGGGTTTTGCGGTGAAACGAAGTGCCGCTTCCTCTTGCATCATAAGAACCATGCGAGGTAAGTCAAAATCACTCGATAAAAGCTTTTGGCAGATATCGGATGTGATGTAATAAGGTAAATTACCGACAACGAAAAACTTGTTTGTTCCAAGCAAATTGATTACATCCGAATTTTTGACCTTTAAAAAATCCGAGTTGAGAATCGTCAAATGCTCATCCGTAATTTCTTTTGTAAGTATCTCAATCATGGTTTTATCGATTTCCACGGCTAATATGCGAGAAGCACAGCGAACAAGTTCTCCCGTTAGAGCCCCGACTCCGGGTCCTATCTCAAGTACAGGTTTTCCTTCGCAGCAGGATAGAGCAATTATTTTATGAATAGCATTTACATCAATCAAAAAATTTTGACCGAGAGCCCTGTTTGGAACTATATCATTCAATTTTATTATTTCACGAGAATTTATCATGTAAAGATTATAGGCTTGTTACCGTTAGATGTCAAGAAACTTATTCTAATCGATCATACGAAATTTACAAAATAATGCCGAGTAGAATTATTTACAAATAAAAGAGGATGCGTTATAATAAACATGTGATTTAAACTCAAAAAATTAAAAAAGGAAATTTAGATGAATACCATGCTCCGTTACATAAAAATAAAAAAATTCTCATACTGCTTTTTCTTAATTATAGTCGTTGCCGCATCATTGTTTATTACGGCTTGCGGCAAAAAGGATACCGATGCTCATGACGAGGATGTTTTTAAATACTTTTTTGAAGCTTTAGCCCAAAGACAGTATATTGAAGCATATTCGTTTATCTCCGAAAAAATAGCTGTTGATAATGGGGAATTTAATTCCCAAAAAAATGATAATGCGATATCTGAAACAGAGTTTGCTGAAAGATACGAAAGCATTTTCAATTTGCTTGGAGTAAATGAAATTTGCTATGAAATCAATAATATTACCGAGGGCACAAAAAAACGCACCGTTGATTTCAGCATAACTTACCGCACGAATGCTATCGGGGAATTAAAGACCGAAAGCTCCGTAGAGCTGTTGCTTGAGAATAATTCGTGGAAAATATACTGGACTCCGTCAGTTATTTTTTCGGATATGACTTGGGGAGACACAATCGTAAAGAGTAAATTGACCGCTAAAAGAGGTGACATTTTGGCGGATGGTGAAGCGGTAGCAACTAATATTGATCTGGTAACTGTTTATTCACTGTTAACGGAATATAATGAAAATGATGAACTTACTCTGAAGATAATTGAAAAAGAAAACTTGCGTGAAACGGCAATTCAAACACTTTCCGAATTAACGGATTGGACCGACTTGACGGAGGAACGCAAAAACGAATTGATTGACGAGCTTACAAATAAGCTGGCAGAAGAAAAACTCGATGAATACATGGATGATTACGATCTTTTCTATTCACTATGTTCCGAAAAAATAGATTCTGTTTTTAATTCCATTAATGCCGTTATAGGTATGGAACGAGATGAATTTGAAAAGCGAATGCATTATGTTTACGGCGAAGATGCATCATGTACTTTGATTCAGTTTTATCCGGATGAAATAACATCCGAACAGATTCAAGAGCTTAACTCTATTACAAGCATACATGTTGCAACGAAAAATTATGGATCGGCAAGGTATTATCCCTATGATTCGACACTGTCACACATAATAGGCTATGTTGGCAGCGCAAGTTCCGATGACATTAAACGCTTAAATGAGGGTAGAGACGAATCGGACGGTCTTTATACAAGCGACAGCATAGTGGGTAAGACCGGAATTGAACGTCTGTATGAAGAATCCTTGAGAGGAAAAGACGGATACAGTTATTTTATCCGCACGCAAGACGGTCAGAATAAGAGAACTTTATATAAGCAAGATAAAGAAGACGGCTTGGATGTAAACTTGACTATTAACCTGAAGCTTCAGCAATACACCGAAAAACTCATGGAGTTGGTGATTTTCGGTGAGGAAACCACGGGAGCCGTAGTTGTTATGAATCCCAAAACAGGGGCAGTCGAAGCAATTGCTTCTTATCCATGCTATGACTTGAATAAAATTACTCAAGGGGAAGACGGCTATTATTCATCCCTTTTGGAAGATACCAGATTTCCTCTGATTAATAAAGCCGTTGACGGAAGTTATTCACCCGGTTCAACCTTTAAAGCTTTTGTTGCCGCAGCAGCACTTGACGAAGGTGTCGTTAACGAAAATTACATCTTTAACGGAGTGATTAATAATGATTACTGGACTCCGACGGGTTACGGGAAATGGATTTGGCCCGCAATAAAAAGGACAAGAGTCATAAACAGAACCGAACCCAACAACATGACAAACGCTATGTTACATTCCGATAACATTTATTTCGCTGACCTTGCATTAAAACTCGGTGAAGAAAAATTCACTGATTATATGGAAAAATTAGGCATCGGTTCCAAATTGCCGTTTGAACTGGGTTCGGGTAAATCCCAAATAAAGGGCAAGAATACTCAGATGAATTACAAGCTCCTTGCGGATTCGGGATATGGTCAGGGTGAAGTTTTAATTTCTCCGTTGCAACTTGCTACAATGTTCTGTGCTTTTGCTAATGGCGGCGATGTTCCCACGCCTTTTGTTGTAGACGGATTGTACAAGGTAGACGGAATAAGTATAACTCCGACTCAACAAACCGAGCCGTCAACATGGATAGAGAATGCAATCAGCGGAAAATCCGTAGAAAAGATTTTGCCTATGCTTGAAGGTGTAATGGATCCGAATAAAAACGGTACGGGCAGATCTCTCAAAGTTACCGATTATGTTATCGCAGGTAAAACGGGAACAGCTGAATTTGATACGGGAAAGAACAGAGCGATTTCGTGGTTCGTAGGTTTCCGTATGGATGCTCCTTCGATTGAAGAAGAGCGACTGGTTCTTGTAATGCTGGATGTACCTTATAACAGCGCATACACCTCGTTGAAATTCCATATTGCAAGAGAATTGCTTAATGCCGATAACTTCTGATTGTTTTAGGGCTGTGTACGTTCGGATAGGACGATGCACAGCCCTGCAATTGAAAAAGATAAGATGGCAGCAAGGCGCATGTAATTTCTAAATGTAACGATGAACGATAGAACCAGAAGGATTAGCCCTGTGTACAGAAAGTTTTTAGCATTTAAGGGAACGAAAATCTTCTTGCGTGAATTTTTCCTGTTTTTATATTCGTCAATTATCCATTCGGTTATTTCATCGTCGGAAGCCAGATAATCAACATTAAAACAAAAAATGCTTTTATAGTTAATTCTACTGCCTGAATGTCTTTTGAAAAATAAATCCGCCTCTGCATCCAAATCAGATGTTCCGATTACATCAAAATCCGTGATGTCCTTTAAGACACACACACGGATAATTTCGTAAATATCATCAAGGCTTATCATGCTGCTTTTTTGAATTAAAAATTTAACCTTATCTGAGTTTTTATCCGTAAATAATGCATCGGCTTCTATCTTTGGCATACATAAAATTTTATGTTTAATTATTTCATTTTTTGCTTTTAAACGTACTGTTTCTTCGATTTTTTTGAATTTTGCATCATTAATGAGTTTAATGATAAACACAATTATTATCGATATGATGATGGTGAGTATCAGCCTAAGTTTTACATGTGTAACATGCTCGATTAAAATTATATAAATTGCGATAAAACGAATAACAGCAAGAAAAATGCTGTCAATCACGCTGAAAAATTTATAGCGGTTACCATTATTATTTTGCTTTATTGCCGCATAATAAAGTTTATCCATAAAAAAAGTTTGCGTAAATTCAATTATCTTCATTCACAAAGAGGCAAAAATGTTGTATAATGAATACATGAAAATAGGTGTATTCGGTGGAACTTTCGACCCTGTTCACAGGGGACATATAGCCGTTGCGAAAACGGTTATAAAACAATTAAATCTTGATCGTGTGATTTTCATACCGGCTAATATTCCTCCGCATAAGCAGAACTGTAAAATTACCGACGGTTCAATTCGTATGAGGATGCTGCGAGAAGCTTTTCATCATAATAAGGCGTTTGAATTGGATGATGTTGAGCTTAAAAGAAAGGGAATCAGCTACACGGTAGATACGCTTGCTCAACTAAAGAGCAAATATGTCGATGCCGAACTGTTTTTGATTATCGGTTCGGATATGTTAAAAGACTTTGCTTTGTGGTATAATCCCAAAAGGATACTGGAACTGGCAACTTTGACTGTAATAGGCAGAGAAGATCGTATAACGTACGATAAAGCCGAGTCTATTTCCGATGAAATAGTTGCAAAATTCGGGGGGAGAATAAAACTGATAAATGTTTCAATCCCTGATATCTCATCGTCAAAAGTGAGATACGCTGTTGAAAATGCCCTGCCTATAAACGAACTCGTTCCGTTCGGTATTGAAAAAATAATTTGTATCAACGCGCTCTACCTTGACGATGAAATCGGTAAGATTATTTTGGACTTGAAAAGCAGACTTGACACAAGCAGATTTGAGCATACAATGTATGTAGCCAGGGAAGCTGTTATGTTGGCTGACAAATACGGAGTTGAGCCTAAAAGAATAAGGTTAGCCGCATTACTTCATGACTGCATGAAAGTCGGGACAAATGAATTAATAAACTATGCCGAAAAATTCGGTATTCCAATTTCGGACGAGGAAAAAAGATACCCGTTTATGCTCCACGGAGTGTTGGGTGCCGATGTCGCAAAACGTCTGTATGGAATTCAAGACCCACAGATTTTGAATGCAATCAAAGTTCATACAATCGGAAGCTGCGACATGAACTTATTCGAAAAGATTATTTATCTTGCCGATAAAATAGAACCGTCAAGAACTTACAGAAAAATCGAAAAGTTCAGGAAGTTGGCATATGAAGATATCGATGCTGCCGTATGTGGTATAATGGAACATACGATGAAGTACAATGAATCCAGAAAAATGCCGATTCATCCCGACACGGTCAAAATAATAAATGCAATAAAAAATAATAATTAGGAGAAAAAATGGAAGACAATGTAATTATGATAGATACGGAAAAAGAATACAGGATTGAATTGAAATCAAAAGTAGAAAAGCTTATGCAAGCTGCCAAAGATAAGCGTGCAACCGATATTGTTGCGGTGCATGTAGGAGAAAAGACTATTGTTGCCGAATGGTTTGTTTTTATGAGCGGAACGTCACAGATTCATGTAAAAGCAGTTTGTGATAAGATGGAAAAAGCAGCGTCGGAAAACGGACTGGAATTGAGGAGGTGTGAAGGATACAATGAAGGACGTTGGATTGTTCTTGATTTTTCCAATATTCTGGTTCATATTTTTCATCCGGAAGAAAGAGAATATTATAACGTTGAAAGGTTATGGATTGATCCGTCGGTTGAAGTTATTAAAATAGAAGATTAGTTTTACATACGTTGGAGGTAATATGTCGTATCATGCTTTATACAGGAAATACAGACCCGGCAAATTTGCTGAAGTGATAGGGGAAAAGCATATAACAAACATCCTTCAAAATCAAGTTAAGACCGGTAGAATTGCACATGCGTATCTGTTTAGTGGGTCAAGAGGCATAGGAAAGACAAGCACTGCAAGAATTTTTGCCAAAGCAATCAATTGCCTTAACCCTCAGGATGGCGAACCGTGTGGTGAATGTGACGCTTGCAGATTAAATTCCCAAGACAGCATAGATATCATTGAGATGGACGCAGCATCAAACTCCAGAGTTGACGAAATGCGTGCATTGCTTGATAAAGCAGAGCTTGCCCCGGTATACCTGAAAACAAAGGTTTACATCATCGACGAAGCTCATATGTTATCAAAAAGTGCTAATAATGCACTTCTGAAAACTTTGGAAGAACCTCCCGCACATGTTATCTTTATTTTGGCAACGACAGAGCCTCAGGCATTGCCGGCTACGATATTATCACGTTGTCAGCGGTTTGATTTTCGCCGCCCATCGGTTAATGAAATGGTCGGTTTGTTAAAAAGAATTCTGGCGGATGTTGGGGCTCATATTGATGATGAAGGGTTGATGTGTATAGCACGTGCGGCAGATGGCGGCGTCCGTGATTGTTTGAGCATAACGGATCAATGCTTGTCTTTTGCGGGTAACTCTCTTTCGGAAAATGATGTTCTTGCCGTACTCGGGAGCATGAGCACGGATTTCATTTTTGATTTTGCAAAAACATTAATTGAATCCGATGCCGCAAAGATGATGAAGTATGTTGACGAAGTAATTACAAGCGGTAGAGATATAGGAATTTTTATTCAAGACCTTGCCATACATTTCAGGGCATTACTGTTGACAAAGCTTTGCGGTGATTGTTCCGACATTTTAGACTGCACTAATGATACCATGCAGCTTTATTCTCGACAAGCAGCATTGACCACTCGTGAAAGATTGGAAAGAACGCTTAATGCACTAATGCAACTTCAGCAAAATTTGAGATGGGTTTCACTTCCGAGAATTTTGCTGGAAAGTGTTTTGCTTCAAATTTGTCACCCGGAGGAAAGTGCGGACATACTTTCAATTTCGGACAGAGTCGCCGCAATTGAAAAAGCAGTCAAAGACGGTGCTGTGATTACCGCTGCTCCGAAAGTCGATAAACCCGACAAAGAGAATTCTCCGCCGTGGGATGAAGATGAGCAAATATTATTGAACAACGAAGAAACAATTGATACTCAGCCTACTGTTCCTCCATCCAACGCAGAGACAGAGGAAATTTTCAAAAAATTCATGGCTGCCGTAATGAAAACCGACGTTCTTCTCGGAGTTCAATTGCAACTTTCTTCAGCTCATTGGTGTGAAAACGAAGTGCTCTATATTCACTTTGACAAAAAGAGCGTAAACAGTTATAATTATCTTTCAAAAGCCGATGTGAAACAGAAGATAAATGCGATTGCCAATGAAAGTGTTTCTCCGGTTATTGTCAAAGTCGTTTTGGGAGTCCCCGAAACAACAAGCTCAAATGTACCGGACGAATTATACGGGGTAAAAATCGAAATAATTTGATTTAACTATACAGGAGGAATTATGCAAATACAAGCGCCTAAAGGAACCAAAGATATTTTGCCTTCCGAAAGTTACAAATGGCAGTATATCGAAAACGAGATAAGAAAGTTATGCTATTGCTACGGTGTCAATGAATTACGCACACCCGTTATTGAGCATACCGAACTTTTTGCAAGGGGAGTAGGGGATACTACCGACATAGTGCAAAAGGAAATGTATACCTTTAAGGATAAAGGTGACAGATCAATCACTCTAAAACCCGAAGGCACAGCCGGTATGGTTCGCGCTTTTTTGGAAAATAGACTTTTCAATGAAGCAATGCCGCAAAAGATGTATTACCTTAATGCTCCGGTTTTCAGATACGAAAAACCCCAAGCGGGCAGGCTTAGAGAACACCATCAGTTTGGCGTTGAATTTTTCGGGTCGAATGCATTTGAAACTGATGCGGAAGTAATTTCGCTTGCATTAACTTTATTCAAAAGACTTGGAATAAGGGAGTTAACATTAAAGATAAACAGCATCGGTTGTTCAAAATGCAGAGTTGAGTATAATAAAGCACTGTTTGCGTACCTTAATCAGCATATCGATGAAATGTGTTCAACGTGCAAATCAAGGCTTGAACGTAATCCTATGCGCATCTTAGACTGCAAAGAAGAACGTTGCAAGCAGATTAGCAAATCTGCACCTCGCACAATTGATTATCTGTGTGACGATTGCCGAGACCACTTTGAAGGACTCAAGCATTGCCTTGATTCTGCAAATATTGATTACGTTATAGACACCGATATCGTCAGAGGACTCGATTATTATACCGGCACCGTTTTTGAAATAGTGTCAAATCGAATCGGGTCGCAAGGCACGGTTTGCGGCGGAGGCAGATATAACAATTTGATTGAAGAACTTGGCGGCTCGTCAATTCCTGCGGTCGGTTTTGGTCTCGGTCTTGAAAGACTTCTCCTTGTTATGGAGAATAATAATTGCTTGATTCCGAAGCCCGAGCCAATTAAAGTCTATTTCGCCGCCATTGGTGATGAACCGAGAATTAAAGCTTTTAATATCGTATGTCAACTCAGAGAACATAACATCTTTGCGGAATTTGACCATATGGATAGGAGCTTGAAGGCACAGCTTAAATATGCAAACAAGCTTAATGCCAAATATACCGCTGTTATCGGAGAAAACGAAATCGAAAACGGTGTGGCTAAGATAAAATCAATGAAAGAGGGCATTGAGTCAGAGGTTAAGCTGGATGATATTATTGATTATTTTACCGAGTAATCAATAATAACTGAAATGAAAATCAAGTGTTTCGGTTTAATTCCGCAGACACTTGATTTTTTCATTGGTAGGGGTAAAAAAGGCTATTACCTTTATACTTTTTTTATTTTGTTTCAAATGCTTTCGCAACATCTTCCAATAAGGAACGAATCGGTAAGTGTTGAGGACAGACCCTTTCGCAATTACCGCATTTTATGCAATCGGAAGCTTTGCCGTTTTTTGCGGTGTGTACGTTTCTGTAATAAAATTCACCGCCACCGAATTTAGAACGCATGTTCATGCAACTGAATAAATTCGGTATAAGTATTCTTTGGGGACATCCGTCAACGCAATAGCGGCAGTCAGTACATTGAATTAAATTCTGCTTTGCAAAGATCTCTTTTATAGATTCAATGGCTTTTAATTCATCCTCAGACAGCGGAGTGAAATCCTTCATGAAACCGGTGTTATCAAGCATCTGCTCCATATTGCTCATACCGGAAAGAACCATAAAGTTATTTTCAAAGCTTGCAGCAAAACGTATAGCATAACTTGCATTACTGCCGTTTCCCATATCATCTAAAATATCCTGTGCTTCCTTAGAAAGATTGACAAGCTGACCGCCTTTCACCGGCTCCATAATGATTACGGGTTTATTGTATTTTACGCATACATCATAACAAGCCCTACTTTGAATTCCCGGGTCATCATAGTCAATATAATTGAACTGTATTTGCACAACCTCTATCTCGGGATGTTGAACGAGTATCTTTTCAAGGACTTCGGCACTGTCATGGAATGAAATTCCAAAATGTTTTATTTTTCCTTCTTTTTTTAAGGAATAAGCTGTTTCATATGCCTTGCATCTCTGAAATTTCTCATAATTCATCGCATTCTGTGCATGCATAAGATAAAAATCAAAATACTCGACACCGCACAATTTTAGTTGTTCTTCAAAAAATGGCAGAATGTCCTCCCGGGAGTTGAAATAAGCATCGGTCAGCTTGTTTGTCAACGTATAACTGCTTCGAGGATATTTGCTCGTAAGACATTCTCGAATGGCAATTTCGCTTCTGCCCTGAAGATAACCATGAGCGGTATCAAAATAGGTAAATCCCTCTTTTATGAAATGCTCGATCATTTTGCTGAAATGTTCTAGGTCAACTTCGTTACCGTTCATCGGCAGACGCATACATCCGAAACCCAGCTTTGTGGAAACTTCATCAAAGAACTTGACTTTCATTTTCATATCTCCTTGCATATGATTTACTTTGTTTTAACATATTCTAACATATTTCAGGAAATAATGAAAGCAAAATTTTATAGTAAAATACAAATTAAGCTGTTACAACCTTCGTTGACCATACGGTTAATAGTACTTTGTAGCTTTAACTGCACTTCCTGCGGTAAAGATGAAACTTTTCCGGCAACTCCATCCTTAACTAATTCATATAATGATTTACCGAAGATGTTTGTACTCCAAATTTCATCCGGACTCTTTTCAAACTTTTGCATTAAACCGTTAACCAATTTTTCACTTTGCTCAACAGTTCCGACAAGAGGGTTAACTTCACTCTCAATATCTACCCTTATGATATGCAGACCGGATGCATGAGCTTTTAAGCGCACGCCAAAGCGAGAACCTTGTTGCACTATTTCGGGTTTATCGAGTTTCATTGCGTCGATTTGCGGAGGAACTAATCCATACCCGAATTCTTCCGCTGTCTTTATTGCTTCGGCTATTCGATCGTATTCTTTTTTTGCGATTACAAATTCTTTGAGGGAATTAATTAACTCCAATTCATTTTTTATTTCATAATCACATTCTTGACTTATGATTCTGTAGAAAACATCCTTGTACGGTTCAAGTTCGAAAATAACCGTTCCCGTGCCAAGTCGCATATCTGCTTGCCTAATCGGTTTAAAATCTTCAAGGTCGGAAAACAAATCATGAACCTTATCGACATCCTTCATTCGCTCAACTTCTTCAGCAAGAACCTGAGCTTTTTCTTTTATTGCACTGATTATCGGGTGATCTTTATTGAGAGCGTTGAGCCAGGTCGGATAATTTATACATAGACACCTTATGGGAAACTCCATTAATATGTTTTCCAATATCCTGTTAACCTCTTCGTCGGTCATTGTTATGACGTTAACAGGTGTTACAAGTACCCCATATTTATTCGTAAGATTTTTTCCAAGCTCAATACATTCTTCCGAGTTTGGATTTGTACTGTTAAGCAATATTATGTATGGCTTCTTTGTCAAATTGATTTCATTAATGACTTTTTCCTCTGCAATTTCATAATTGCTTCTTGAAATACCGGTAATGCTTCCATCGGTTATTACAACAATGCCGATTGTCGAATGTTCAGTTATCACTTTGCGAGTACCCAATTCGGCTGCTTCTTCAAACGGAATGTCGTAATCAAACCATGGGGTTCTCACCATTCGCGGCATTTCTTCTTCCGTACTGCCGATCGCTCCGTTCACCATGTATCCGACACAGTCAATCATTCTCAGACGCACTTGACCTTCATTTTCACCTAAAGAAAGCTCTACCGCTTCGTTTGGTATGAACTTAGGCTGTGTTGTCATAACGGTTTTCCCCGAACCGCTCTGCGGTAATTCATCAATTATTCTGGCTCGTGCATATTCATCTCGTATTTCGGGAATGACCATAAGATCCATAAATCGCTTTATCAATGTGGATTTACCGGTTCTGACAGGACCCACCACACCGATATAGATATCGCCGCCGGTTCTTTGCTCGATATCCTTATAAATATTTGTATTCATAAAAATCAAAACCTCCGCTAATCTCTGTCAATTAATTGATATGAGAATAACGAAGGTTTTATTCTGTAATAAAGCAGAATACTAATTCAGTTCATCTTTTTCCCCGCGTTTTCTGATTATAAGATGAATAGGAGTAGCGTTCAGTGAAAAAGATTTCCTAATGTAATTTTCAAGGTAACGCCTGTATGAAAAATGCATTAAGTCAGGTTCGTTAACGAAAATAACGAAAGTCGGAGGCTGTACACTGGCTTGTGTTGAATAATAAATCTTTAATCTGCGTCCGTTGCTGACAGGAGGTTCGTTCATGGTAACGGCTTCGTTAATTACGTCATTCAACTTTCCGGTGGGAATTCGCATGGTGTTTTGCCGATACGCAAAATCAGCTATTTCCATAACTTTATTTACACGTTGACCGGTTCTTGCCGAAATGAAGATCATAGGCACATAGCTCATGAATGCCAGATCGACCAACATTTTCTTTTTAAATTCTTCAACGGTATAGGTATCTTTTTCTATAAGATCCCATTTATTTATTATCAATACACTTGCTTTTCCTTCTTCGTGAACATATCCCGCAATTCGAACATCCTGTTCACTCAGCCCCTTTTCGGCATCAACAACGATTAATGCAATATCGCAGCGTCTAATTGCTGCAAGTGAGCGGATGACGCTGTATCGTTCGATGGTTTCATCTTCGATTGAACGTTTGCGCCTGATACCTGCTGTATCGATAAGAACATAATCATGACCGTTCCATTTAAACGGCGAGTCTATTGCATCACGTGTTGTACCCGGAATATTGCTGACTATAGTTCTTTCTTGACCGAGCAATGCATTGACAAGACTGGATTTTCCGACATTCGGCTTACCGACAACGGCTATTCCGATACTTGAATCATCTGAATCATCTTCAATAGTGTCAAAATCCGCAACAACTTCATCCAGCATATCGCCAATACCTAAACCTTGTTCTGCCGAAATAGTTATAGGTGTACCAATGCCAAGAGAGTAAAAATCATATGCGGAATCTTCAAATTTAGGATGGTCAATCTTGTTGACAACTAAAACTATAGGCTTTTTGCAGCGTCGGAGCATATCTGCGACTTCTTCGTCAGCAGCGGTGAGTCCGGCTCTGCCGTCAACAATAAAGATTATCACATGGGCCGTTTCTATTGCCAATTCAGCCTGACGGCGCATCTGTTTTGCAATGATGTTTTCGCTCTCGGGTTCAATGCCGCCTGTATCAATAAGCGTAAACTTATAATTAAGCCAGTCCGCATCCGCATAAATCCTGTCACGTGTAACTCCGGGGGTATCTTCCACGATGGCTATTCTTTTCCCCACTATTTTATTGAAAAGAGTTGATTTGCCTACGTTAGGTCTGCCAACTATGGCAACTAATGGTTTCATACTTTCCTCCCTTTCAAATTCATAATTATTTCTTTGATTGAATCGATAAAATCATATCCGTCATCGGCACTTATTTTAAATATCGGAACATGCAAAGACGATGACAACTCCGATAAACTCATACCGTCAAGAAAAACAACGTCGTTTTCACGCAACATGGTATGCGGAATAAGTAAAGGCTTGCTGATTTTGTTTGCCTTTTGCAAAATAATGTCTCGTGCGGTTGTAAGTCCCGTAACGGTAATGCTTCGTCCGAAAAAGTCGTTATAAACGGTATGCACGGTTATTTTTATATTGTACCTGATAAGATTATCAAAAAGTGCCTGCATGAAAGGTGAAATGGAAACTCCTGAAATCGATTCGAATTCCACCAATTCATTTTGCACTTCGAGTTCATCAAGAGCATCAATAAATTCATGTTCAAATTTTCGATATAAACCAACACCGTTTTCGATTTGTTCAAATTCTCCGCAGCTTTCATAGGCGGGTAATTCAACTTCGGCACGCAAATACATCTCATCGGACAAATAAACAAAATCTTCGATGTCGTGAGATGATTTAAAGGATTCAACGATTGAAATTGTTTCAAGTGCAATTTCCCTGGTTACAGGTTTAAGCTCCGCTAATCCTTCACGATGACAGGTGAGACCGACGGGAACTATTGCAACAGAGCGACAACTCGGAGTTAAATCGTATAGATCCGACAAAGTTTGCTTGAGTATGTTTCCATCGTTATAACCGGGGCAAAGTACTATCTGACAGTGAAAATCCAATCGCTCTTGATGAAGTTTTTGCAACATAGGCAGAATTTTATCTGCATTTTTGCTGTTCATCATCTTTTTTCGTACCGCACCGTTGGTCGAATGTACGGAAATATATAGGGGAGCAACACGTCTTTTCAGTATACGCATAAACTCGTTTTCACCGACATTTGTAAGGGTAACATAGTTTCCCATTATAAGCGACAAACGCCAATCGTCATCTTTAAAATACAGTGTTTTACGATTTCCGTGAGGCATTTGGTCAATGAAACAAAAAATGCAATGGTTAGCACATTGACGTACAGGGCTCATCAAACTGCTTTCAAAGTTTAAGCCCAATGCCTCGTATTCATCCTTTTCAATGCGAAAAATTTGCTCTTCTCCGACTTCGTTAATGATTTCAACTGATATTATCGACTCGGCAGTGAGCTGTTCATAATCAATAACATCATAAACCGAACTGTTGTTTATACTTTTTAAAATCCATCCCGGTTTTATCCCGACTCTTGCGGCAGGTGAGTATGGATCTACACTCGTAATCTTCTGATTCATATAGTCCTTCCGATTCAGTTTGCATCGTATTGATTATACCACAACCCGTTTTTATGCTCAAGTATTTCTTAAAGTTGAAAATAAACCAAAATAAATT